>JAIRYS010000010.1 GCA_031267535.1 Holosporales bacterium
GGGTTCTCCTATTGTGACGCAGTTGACGTCGTTAGGTTTGCAATGCTGCCAAGCGGCGAACGCTTCGGAGGAGGATGGGATTATTGCGGCGAAGAATGCTCTGAGGGCGACGAAGTTCACGTGCTTTATTATTAGAAGCCAAAAATTCAATGTATAAAGAAACTTTGGATTAATAAAAGTTTAATTAGCTAAATTCAAAATTTTACAAATGGGGAAATAAAGCTAAGATGCCGAAAGGTCTTCAGTTGGAGATGACGATTTGTTATCCCCTGACGCATGAGCATTTAACTAAGACTGGGCTTATCTTGATACAAAGCCCGCCTGACTAAACTTAAAGCCCTATAAGCTGGGAAAGTAAATCTAAGATACCGAAGAGTCTTCAGTTGGTAATGGCAATTTATCATCCGCTGACATATAGGCATCTAACTGAGATTGGGCTTCGTCCTGAGATTTTGCGATGTTAACCAAAAATGGAACGTTTACATCTGCATGAAGAGACACATTGGCCGAAAACACTCCAAGCTCTTTCAGAGGAGCAGAAAGCTCTATTTGACCAGTCGAGACTTTGTGGCCTAACTTCCACAGTTCGCCAGCCAAATCCTTCGCCGATACAGATCCGTACAAATGCCCATTTTCACCAGCATGACGTATAATAGTGATGACGGTATTGCGAATTTTTTCCGAGTAAACTTCAGCCTTTGCTCTAAGGTCAGCGTTTTTTGCAATAAGTTGTTCTTTCTTCTCTTGAAAAAAAACGATGTTGTCCTTTGTCGCACGCAAAGCCATGTTATTGGGCAAGAGAAAATTGCGAGCAAAACCCGGCTTGACCTTTACAACGTCACCCAGACCGCCAAGTTTAGGCACCCTTTGCAGTAAAATTATTTCTGTCTGTTTCATAGGGCTATTTTATCAAACCTAAACAGCTTTATATGGCATTATAGCCAGAAACCTAGCCCGCTTTATCGCAAGAGTAATTTCGCGCTGCTTTTTAGCTGGAACACCGGTCACTCTAGCTGGAATAATCCGACCACGCTCAGTAGTAAACTTCTGAAGCGTCTTGACGTCTTTATAATCAATAACTGTGACGTCTATATCATCCTGACGCTTGAACCCCATGCCATAGCGAGATGACGAAGAAGGCTTGCTGCCCCGTTTTGAGCGATTCTTGCCACGTCCTTGCATTATTGCTCCTTATCTTGGCCATCCTTGGCCTCTTGATCAACGGCGCTATCTGTGGATTTCTCAGACGAAAGCTCTTCCGTTTTGTCTTTATTGTACGCGCCAGAAACTTCTTTGGCTGGAGCCTCGCTTGCTTTCTGATGAATCAACGGACATGCGCCTGTATCAAACTTCTTAACTGACACAGTCAAAAAACGAAGAATTTCCTCATTCAATTTCATGTGGCGCTCAGTCTCACGCATAGTATCCTGCGGCGCCTTAATTTGCATGTAGAAATAGTGCCCTTTGCGATTCTTTCTTATTGGATATGCGCACGAACGCAGGCCGCAATATTCGCCCTTTACCACTTCACCAGAGCCGTTTTTGATTATATTAGCAATATTTTCAGCAATCCCCTCAACCTGAGGCTGAGACAGATCCTGCCTGCCTATGAATATATTTTCGTAAAGACGCATCCGCTCCCCAAAACCAACAGCCGCCACCTATGAGCGACCTGCACCAAATTCCACGCAACTCATACAATGTATTAATGCCTTTGGCAAGGATAATTTAGGACTTTATGACGTCGGCTGTTGTTGTATATTTCATTAAGATTTAGCTTCTGGAAACAACATGCATGAATACAGAACTTGCAATTGCAATGCGGTTAATGGGAATTACTGCGGCAAAACAGTTAAGCTTGCCGGTTGGATTCATCGTAAGCGTGATCACGGCAACTTGCTGTTTATAGATTTGCGCGACCATTTTGGTATAACACAGTGTGTAACTGACGTTTCGTCACCAATATTCAAGGATATCGAGCAACTCCGCCTGGAAAGTGTCGTATCATTCAGCGGCGAGATTCGATTCCGCCCAGAAGATACTGTCAACCCTAATATGCCGACAGGCGAGGTTGAGCTTGTGATAGTCGAGGCAAAATTGCTGTCCTTGGCGGCAACATTGCCTTTTAGCGTTAATACTGAAAGCGCTTATCCTGAGGATATTCGGCTTAAATATCGGTTTTTAGACTTGCGCAGAGAAAGCGCGCACAGGAATATAGCGCTGCGATCCCAAGTCGTCACAAGCCTGCGGCGTAGAATGCAAGAAGCCGGATTTCTTGAGGTTCAAACGCCGATATTAACCGCTAGCTCTCCAGAGGGGGCCAGAGATTACCTCGTGCCGAGTCGAATCCATCCGGGCAAATTTTATGCTTTGCCTCAGGCCCCGCAAATGTTTAAGCAGCTTCTTATGGTCGCTGGGTTTGATCGTTATTTTCAAATTGCGCCTTGTTTTCGGGATGAAGACAGCCGAGCAGAGCGGTCTCCTGGTGAGTTTTATCAGCTGGATCTAGAGATGGCCTTTGTCACGCAAGAGGACGTTTTTGCCACTATAGAACCAGTGTTGCATGGCGTGTTTGCTGAATTTTCAAGTAAATCAACGATAAGCTCCTACCCCTTCCAGCGTATTCCCTACGACGAATCGCTATTGCGCTATGGCACAGATAAGCCTGATTTGCGCAATCCGCTGAAGATTGTCGATTTGACGGAACTGTTTAAGAAGGGCAGCTTTGATGCCTTTACCAGTATTATAAATAACGAAGGCGGCTTGGTACGCGGTATAAAGGTTGATCACGTGGCCGAAAAAAGCCGCAGTTTTTTCGATAAACTGAATGAATGGGCTCAGAACGAAGGGATGCCGGGACTGGGGCACATTTTGTTTAAAAATAACGAATTTAAAGGGCCTATTGCTAAGTTTCTAAGCGGCGATCAATTGAAGGAGTTGTCTGCAATTACTAAGCTCGCCGATAGTGGCGGTGTGTTTTTTATATGTTCGAAGCCTAAGACTGTATGGAGGCTGGCCGGAATAGTCAGGACTAAGTTGGCTCAGGAGTTAGATTTGATCGATACCGACAGATTTGAATTCTGCTGGATTACGGATTTCCCTATGTATGAGTTTAATGAGGATACTAAAAAAATAGAGTTCTCGCATAATCCGTTTTCTATGCCGCAGGGTGGGCTTGAGGCGCTGAACAGCTCAGCCCCTCT
This sequence comes from Holosporales bacterium, assembly GCA_031267535.1. GTDB lineage: Bacteria > Pseudomonadota > Alphaproteobacteria > UBA3830 > JAIRWN01 > JAIRWN01. Next base: position 3,204 of record JAIRYS010000010.1, read on the forward strand.
TCAGATTAAGGCATATCAGTACGACATAGTTTGCAACGGGGTTGAGCTTTCAAGCGGAGCCATCAGAAATCACCTGCCGGAGGTGATGTTTAAAGCCTTTGCAATCGCGGGTTACAGTAAAGAGGATGTTGAAAAGAATTTTGCCGGAATGCTGAATGCCTTCAAGTATGGAGCTCCGCCTCATGGCGGCTGCGCGCCGGGTATAGACCGCATAGTGATGCTTTTAGCAAACGAACCCAACATCAGGGAAGTGATCGCCTTCCCATTCAACCAGCAGGCCCAAGATCTTATGATGAACGCACCTGCCGAAATCGATCCGGCAAGACTTAAAGAACTTCACATAAAGACTGTTCTGCTCAGCAAATAAAATGGCGCGATCGGCAGGATTTGAACCTGCGACACCAGGATTAGGAATCCTGTGCTCTATCCAGCTGAGCTACGACCGCGTTATATGCTTAGACTTAACTTGGGTTTTATAAGCCAGTTGAATCATATTTTCAATATTTCAAAGCTTTATTGCGGCGCGTTTATAGTAACAACTCTATTGATTGTAGCGCGCTGATGATACCCTTGAGATCGATTATCTGCTGAAGCCAGTTCTTTTGATTTTCATCAAGGGACGATGCGCTGTCCAAATAATCTTTAGCAGCGAAGGCGGCGGCGTAGATTTCCTGCGCCTTTAGGCGCCCTAAAATCTCCTGTGCTCGACTATCTTTAGTCTTGATTGAGGTAGTCAAATTGGCAGGTCCACCGTTAATTTGCACAACCTTTATCATTCCGTTTAACCAAGTTGCAGTTTTAGAGGTAACGGTTGAATACCAACTGTTGCTGAGAAATACTGAGGAAAATTTTGCCAAAATACTGCTTAAAAGCGTAGCCCCCTGATCAGCGTGGTCATTCAAAAATTGCACAGCCTGGGACAAACGGTCTTTTTGTTCAAGAGAAAGGACGTCTTGAAATGCCTGCAATTCTGCCCTAAACGCGCGCCCGCCTAGCACTTGTGCTTTTAAGTCTAAGAACAACTCAATCGTCCGCACATCTTTGACACGTTCAGTTTGCACAGTTTGAGCAGGCAATACATCAGAATAATGGCATTTAGTAACTTCGCCAGATATAGGCGTATCACTTAGCGCCGGCGGTATTAAGGCAATATCGCTGCTTTTAACGCTGCGATTTAGTTTCAACGTATCAGAGATCCAGGTTTTCACACCCCAAAAATCAAGGTGTATGGCCGATAACGCCATTAACGTTAAAATAATTAGAATGATTAAAGATTTTAAAAAAGACACAACCCTTCGCATATCTGTTCCTCCCTTTAGAAAGCGATTACTTCATCACATATACGACAGCTAATGCTACAGAAATGTCGATAAATTCGCAAGCAAAGCGCATACTGCGGCTCATTCAGCGGTTGTGCGGTCCTCTCGCTGAATACGCTCTTGCTTTTCATGGAATTCTTGAGCCTCTATGCCTAAAGTGGCAATGGGCCTGGCTTCTAAACGCTCAAGCGAAATCGGCCTACCCGTGGTTTCACAATATCCGTATGTTCCATCCCTGATTTTGCCAAGCGCATAGTCTATTTTGGTTATTAATTTTCTCGCCCTGTCTTTGGCCCTAAGTTCAACGGCCAGACCACTTTCCTTAGAGGCCTTGTCCAGTAGGTCAATATCGAACGGATCGCAGCTGTCGCGCAGCTCCTGTATAGCATCGCAACTGTCCTGAATAAGCATTTGGCGCCAGGCAACCAGCTTTCTTCGAAAATATTCAAGCTGGCTTGGGTTCATAAACTCTTCATCCTGGGATGGTCGATATTTTACGTCAATTTCGCAGATAGGATCGCTGTAAAAGTGATCTGAAGCGCCCATAATCACCCAAAGCCACAAACAAGGGAATTATAGATTAAATATTTACGAGCTTACAAATAAAAATAAGCAAAGTTTTGCAAATAATTATTCATATAAGTCATTTTAAAATATTTTTTTTAAAATTGTTTGTTTATGTTATATTTTAAGTCGGCTGGTTCTTTAAAAACGCTTAATAGTGCTAGTACACAAAAAAACAGAACTAGAAAACAACAATGAAGGGTCTAGTGAATCCAGTTTTTTCAACACGGTTCGACGTAACAAGCTTATCGCCGCTTGGGTTGCGGATCGACTTGCTCTTCAGGTGAAAGATCGACAAAGATATACGAGGAATTTACTGCTGTTTTCCATTTTAAATTTCAGAACGTCGCGGCTTATAGGCTATATAAGCAAGGATTTTGAACAGGCCGGTATCAAAATCACCGAAAAAGAGATTAAAGATAAAGTAAGCGACATTGCCAGAAGCATAAAAACTGGCCCTAGACAAGTCAAATAAGGCCTAGGCCGCTAAGAAGCTAGGGTAAGGTTGCTAAAAGACGCACCTGTGGTATTTGTGCGCGTCGACTCGGGCACATGTAAAGACAGCGTAAAAGTCTCGGCGTCAAAAGTATTGGGCTATCTGGATATACGAAAGTTTTCACTGATTCTACGCCGAAATAACACACTGGATAAACACTTGGTGGAGGGGGTAGGATTCGAACCCACGTAGACTTGCGCCGGCAGATTTACAGTCTGCTGCCTTTAACCACTCGGCCACCCCTCCCGGGCAAAGCAAGAGATAAGTCATCAATTATGTTTTGTCAACGGGCGCGGCGCTTGGTTGAAATCTGCGTATGTTCTGTTTTTCTGCTTCTCTGTACTTTTTCGCTGATGACGATTAACCTACTTCTGTTTAGCGGTATTGGTCGGTATGAGCATAGCCGAAAAAATACAGTCAATAGTAGGCGAATCGCTGCGGTCACGCGGATACGGTATAGTCGACATTGTTGTATCTGGCGGCAGGATAAATCCTACAGTAGAAGTGTTAATTGAACGCCTAGACGGAGCGGCTATAACTGTATCCGATTGCACGGGGGCAAGTCGGGTTGTTTCTGCTTTACTAGACGTCGAAAATGTAATAGATAATTCATACAGGTTAAATGTAAGTTCGCCTGGCATAGAGCGGCCTTTGACCAAACTTGAGCACTTTGCCAGGTTTATCGGCAAATGTGCAGTGGTTGAGGTGGCGTCGTCTGTATCTGACCGCAAGAAATTTACCGGAACGATTGTTGCTGTTAAAGAAGATGAAAGTATGCCAAATATATTGTTGCACTTAAAAATAGGGCAAAAGACAATAGAATTGCCGTTTAGCGATATAAAAAAGGCAAGATTAAAGATAGATGAGTTTTGAGGTTTTTATATGAACAAGGCCCAGATTTCCGGCCCTGATTTGCTTCAGATAGCTGACGTCGTGGCAAGAGAAAAAGACCTTGCCAAGGATTTAATTCTTGAGGCGATGGAGGAAGCTATACAAAAAGCCGGCCGAGCCAAATACGGAGATGGGTACGACGTTCGCGCTCACATTGATCGAAGCAGCGGCGATATCACCATGTATCGCGTGCGCACGGTGGTGGAGGAAGTTGAGGATATTTATAAACAGATTAGTCTTATTGATGCGAAGCTTATAGACGCGCAACTTTCAATAGGCCAGGAAATCCGTGATGAACTGCCATTGATCGATTTTAACAGAATTGCCGCTCAGGTTGCCAAGCAAGTTATTAATCAGAAGGTTCGCGACGCTGAACGCCAGAAACAATATGAAGAGTTCAAGGATCGTGTAGGCGAGGTTGTCAGTGGCGTGGTTAAAAAAGCTGACTTTAACTCAGTTGTTGTTGAGATTGGGCACGGAGAAGGCGTTCTGCGCCGAGACGGCCTTTTGCCGCGAGAAGCTTTCCGTGTAGGCGACAGGATTCGCGCCTACCTCGAGGAGGTTCGTCGTTGCGACACCGGGGCGCAGATATTGTTGTCAAGGACGCATCCTAATTTTATGGCTAAGCTTTTTAGGCAAGAAGTGCCGGAAATTTATGATGGAGTAATCGAGATCAAGGCCGTAGCCCGCGATCCTGGCAGTCGAGGCAAAATTGCAGTTTACTCGCGCGATCCATCTATTGATCCCATAGGATCATGTGTAGGAATGCGCGGAGTCCGCGTCCAAGCGGTAGTGCAAGAACTTCAAGGTGAAAAGGTCGACATAGTGCCTTGGTCTGAAGATCCTGCTACTTTTGTCGTCAATGCGCTGGCGCCTGCCGAGGTTGTTAAGGTTGTCATTGATCCTGACAAAAAGACATTTGGCGTAGTCATATCTGACGATCAGCTTAGCATAGCAATAGGTCGTCGTGGCCAAAACGTAAGGCTGGCCAGTCAATTGACTGGATGGAGGATCGATATTTCCACAGAGTCCGAAGACTCTGAGCGTAAAAACCGCGAATATCACGAAAAATCCCAAATGTTTATGGATGCGCTTGATTGCGACGACGTGATTGCTCACCTGTTAGTGGCGGAGGGCTTTAATTCGTTGGAGGAGCTTGCTGAAGTAGATCCGTCGGAAGTTGCCGAAATAGAGGGATTTGATAAAACAGTAGCCAAGGAGCTACAAGACCGCGCCATTCAGTTCGTTGAGAAACGTAATATTGAACTAAAGCAAGAGTTTTTTGATTCGGGCGGCGAAGCAGCCATGTTGGACATAAACGGTATGCAGGTGCAGCTTGCTGCCAAGTTAGCTAAATCTGACGTTAAAACGCTTGATGACTTGGCTGGGTTGGCTAGCGATGAGCTTATGGAATTGGCGGAAGATCTGCAATTGTCCCAAGAGATTGCCGACGCCATTATACTAAAAGCAAGAGAGCCATGGTTTGCTCAAGCTGAATAATATAGATGAGCACAGAAGTAAAAAAGACACTTGTCCTGAATCTAAGCGGTAAAGTGAAAACTGCTGGGGTTGAGCATATCCAGCAAAGTTTTAACCGTGGGCGCGTAAAAACAGTCGCTGTAGAAGTAAAAAAACGCCGGGGTATTGTCAGAAAGCCTGATGAAACCTCTCAGGTTAACAATTTCCAGTTTAGGGCTGATGCTGTCAAGGTAAACGAAGACGCGGCCAAGGATCATCTGACTGCACGAGAACTGGAATCAAGGCTTCAAGCCCTTAAAGAGGCAGAAGAACGTAAAGAAGAGGAAAAGCCTTCCGTCATTGCATCAGAAAACACAGCAACAGAGGATGTAGCGCGTTCCGTTGATGTTGATGGGCAGAGCGAACATTCTGGCGATGTTTCTTCCGTTCTGCCGGATTTTACTAAGCGTTTAGGTACAAAAGATACTGACAACGCAGAGGGAGGCGGAGCAGATTTTAAAAATGCTTGGAAAAAGACAATCAAAAAATCGCCAAAGGAGGAAGACGGCTTAGGCGGGCGTAGGCAGAAAAAGCTGTCCATCTATGATGCGCTGGCTGAAGAACAAGATCGCATAAGATCTTTAGCCGCAGTACGTAGAGCTAGGAATAAAGCTAAGCGACTCGTTTCTATTGGCGCAGGAGGCGACGAGTCAAAGAAAGTTGCTCGAGAAGTCGTTATCCCAGAGCTGATTGAGGTTCAAGAACTTGCCAACAGAATGGCTGTACGGGTCGGCGAGCTTACAAAGACTTTGCTGAAACTTGGCGTTGTAGCAACTGTAAATCAGGTTTTGGATGGCGATACGGCTGAACTTTTGGCGTCTGAGCTTGGTCACAAAGCTAAACGAGTAAGCGAATCAGACGTAGAAGAAGGCCTCCATGGCGAACAGGATGAGGCCGATCAAATGCTGCCTCGCGCGCCTGTTGTGACAGTTATGGGGCATGTCGATCACGGCAAAACCTCGCTTCTTGATGCGTTTCGCAAAACTGATGTTGCGGCTAAAGAGGCCGGAGGCATCACTCAACACGTAGGCGCTTATCAGGTGCAAATGCCGGATGCGCGCAAGATTACCTTCATAGACACTCCTGGTCACGAAGCGTTCACTGAAATGCGTGTGCGAGGGGCTAATATAACCGATGTGGTGGTTTTGGTCGTGGCGGCAGACGACAGCGTCAAAGAGCAAAGCGCAGAAGCAATAAATCACGCTCGCGCTGCTGGAGTACCCATTGTCGTAGCAATCAACAAGATCGACAAGCCTAATGCAGATCCAAATAAGGTGAAACAAGATTTGCTGCGTCACGAAGTGGTGGCAGAGTCGCTTGGCGGCGATGTTGTCACAGTTGAAGTCTCGGCCAAAACCGGCCAGGGGCTAACTGATTTATCAGAGGCGATTTTGGTTCAGGCAGAGATGCTTGACCTTAAAGCTAACCCTAGCAGAAATGGCGAGGGCGTTGTTATTGAATCTCGTCAAGAAAGAGGATTAGGCCCAGTTGCTACTGTATTGGTTGAGAAAGGAACATTGAGACGCGGGGACATATTTGTTTCGGGAAGTTTTGCCGGACGTATTCGCGCTATGACTGATTATCTCGGCAACAAAGTGGAAATGGCTTTGCCTTCTATGCCGGTTGAAGTAGTCGGTTTTGACGGGGTTCCAAGCCCTGGGGCTGATTTTGTTATACTCAATGACGAAGCTAAGGCGCGTGAGATTGCCGCGTACCGTGACAAAAAAGGCCGTGCCGCCGCACATGCGATTACGGCTGCTGGCGGAGGCAATATGTCTGCTGAGCAGATGTTTGATGATTTGGTCACAAAGAACGGAGTGAAAGAGCTTCCTTTGGTGATAAAGGCTGATGTGCAGGGGTCGATTGAGGCAATTATCTTCAGCCTGCAAAAGCTGTCGAACGATGAAGTCGCAATCAGGGTTTTGCACTCTGGCGTAGGTGAGATAACTGAAAGCGACGTATCGTTGGCTAAAGCTTCGAGCGCTTTGATTGTCGGGTTTAATGTGCGGGCAAACGCCCAGGCAAGAGATCTTGCTCAGCAAAGCTCTATAAACCTTAAATACTATTCAATAATATACGACTTGGTTGATGAAATAACCGCTAAGCTGTCCGGACTGTTGGCGCCGGAGCTGAGAGAGAAAAACCTTGGCACAGCCGAAGTTCGCCAAGTATTTGGTATTAAAAAAGTCGGCAAAATTGCCGGTTGTATGGTTGTGTCCGGTTTGATTAAACGTGGCGCAAAAGTTAGGGTGTTGCGCGATAACATAGTAATCCACAAGGGAGAGCTGTCCTCGCTTATGAGGGTCAAAGATGAAGTCAAGGAAGTCAGAGAAGGATTCGAGTGCGGCGTTGGAATCGAAAGTTATCAAGACATTTGTGAAGGCGACAACATAGAGTGCTTCATCATCGAAGAAATCGAGAGAAAACTGCAATCTTGATCGTATAAAACGCCCCAATTACCTGGGCATTGAGGATTGCTTACATTAAACTAATTTTTCTGTTTGAGCCTGCCGTCTTTCATCTCAAGCACTCTACCGTTGAAGCAATTCATGTGCTTGGTATCGTGGGTGATGAACAGGCATGTCTTACCTTCGTTTCTAACCAGTTTGTCAGTTATTTTCATCACCATGGAAGAGGCCTTGGGATCAAGAGCCGAGGTTATCTCGTCAAGCAGCAACAGCTTACAATCGTCGATCACCGACATAACTAAGCTTAGCGCCTGTCTTTGTCCACCGGAAAGAGCGTCGACATATTCGCTTAATCTGAACTCTAAGCCCATTTCAAGCACACTAAGCTTCGTTTTAAAATATTCCACAACATTGCTTGAGATTTTTTTATAACCACTTCTCATGTAGGCTATGCACATATTCTCCAAAATCGTCATTCTGCCTATGGTCCCTGATCTTGGATCTTGAGATACGCTAGATATTAGACACGCCCGTTTGTATTGAGGCATATTTGTGATGTTCGCGCCATTCAATAAAATTTGGCCAGCTTTCGGTTTGATCATCCCGGATATAGAACCAAATAGAGTCGTTTTACCCGAACCATTAGCGCCAACAATTAAAACAAACTCATTCGGCTGAACTATAAGGTTCAGGTTTTTCAAAACGTCCCTTACGCACAAGTTGGATATGCTAAGCATATCTAGCCTTTCGCCTGGTCAGCATAACTAACACTATGATAAGCCCAGTTATCAGGTTCAAATCCTGGGTTTTTATGCCAAGCAGACTACTGTGCAGCGCTATACTTATGAAGATTCGATAAAGTATCGACCCAATGACGCACGATATAATCAAATATGGCGCTTTCTTGAACGGAAGTACTTTCTCGCCGATAATGACAGAGGCTAGCCCAGCAACCAAAGTACCAACCCCTTGTGAAACGTCACAGAATCCTTGATATTGGCTAAACAAACCTCCGCCAAGCGATATCATCGCATTGCTTAGCATTAGGCCAACTATGGTCATCAGCCCAACATTTGTTCCAAAGGTAATGGCAAACTGCTGACTGTAGCCAACCGCCCTCAGCTTCAATCCAAACCCACTGGCAAGCAGAAACGCCAAACCCAGCGCCAGTGGCGCCACCACAAACAACGTGTTCCTATATTCTTCAAACGTCACGTTGGGCGCGCTGCCCATAATCCTGAGATTTACGGAATAAAGTACAAACGCCACGATTATCCCAGAAAGTAGATCGCTAATACCAAACTTGACGTTCAGCACGCCAGTAATAAGCCCGGCAAAACTTCCAAGCAATGCAGAACAAAAAAGCGCTAAGTACGGGTCAAAACCATTTCTGGCAAGCACTGCAGCAACAGCAGCGCCCAGTACGAAACTTCCGTCACAGGTCAAATCAGCAAAGTTAATGGCCCTGAATGTTAAGTAGATCCCTATGGCCACGCTGCCAAAGATCAAACCTATCTCCGCGCTGGTGATAAGTTCTTGAAGAGGGATGATCATTCGCTGCTGCCTATTACTTTCTGAGCTTGTTTAAGCGCTCCTTCTGGAACGGTAATTCCCAGTAATTTTGCCGCGTTTAGGTTAATAAACAGCTCGGTGGAAGTAGGATATTCAACTGAAATGTTGTTAACGTCCTGTCCCTGTAGTATCTTTGCCACAATCGCCCCAGTTTGTTTACCAATATCGTATTGATTAGGCCCTAAGGAAGCCAGGCACCCTTTTTCAACCTGATCGGTATCGCTGACATATACGGGGATTTTTGCTTTGTTGCATACGCGAACTATAAAGGGAATAGCGCAAAGCGATGTATTATCGTTGCTTATAAACACTGCATCAACCCTTTTGGACAGCGTATTTATGGCCTGCGGAATATCGGACGCCTTTTGTATCCCTTGCTCAACCAATTCGATTCCAAGCTCTTGCGCAATTATGCGTAGCTTTTCGACTATGTCTACTGAGTTTGCTTCACCGGTGTTAAAAATTATCCCCAACTTTTTTAGATTGGGTTGAATCTTTTTGAATATCTCCAACTGAGGCTTTAACGCGACAAAATTAGAAACCCCCGTCGTATTCGTGTCCTTAAGAGATAAGGCTATGGTATCCGGGTTTGTTACTGAACTGAATATCAGCTTAATACGTTTTTCTTTAGCGTATTTGAACGCGACCTGAGTTGGCATAGTGCCAATAGTGACAACAAGGCCTTTACCGTGATTGACGAACCTTGAGATAATCTGAGCCGCCAATGCTTGATTGCCCTGGCATGTATTAATCCCAAGCCTGACGTTGCGGTTGTTGGCGAAATAGTCCTGTATTCCTTTGGTAACCGAATCCAAAGCCTCGTGCTCTACAGCCTTGCATATATATACGATTTGCACGGGACGTTCGCTAGAAGTTGCCTCCGTTCCATCAACAAAGTTAACCCAGCATCCACTAAGCGCCACAATTGTTGTAAGCATTATTCTGTTTTTAGACATTTTTTCCCTCGGATTTAATTTTTGTTATCAAAGACCTGTATCCACCGTATGGTTCACTGTTTAGGAATCTAGCAACTCTGGTGACAGTTGTTGTGCTTGCTCCGATTGCGTTACTTATTTCTCGGTATGATAATTTGCCACATTCAAGCATCTGGCATACCTGCCAGCGTTCTTTCATGGCTTTAAGCTCCTGCGGAGTACATAAATCCAGCAGGAACTTTTCCGCTTCATCCGCCGATTCAATCATAGCGATAATCTCAAACAATCCTTTATCCCACACTTATTTTGTCTCACAAATGTATTGATATATTAACACAAAAATACAAGATGTGTAAACAAAATTTTTCGTAATGCAATGTTCGTCGGCGGTACTGCGGCTTAAAAATCACAGCTTTATTTTTCATTGATCTCAAGCTAAGTTGTGCGCAGTTTGGTTGTTCAAGATTCGGCGCAGCAAATCCGGAGCGATTTCATGAAGACATATTCGTACAGCGTGAAGGATTTTTTCAGATTTTACGAGAATATGCTGCTTATCCGCAGGTTTGAGGAAAAATGCGCTCAGCTCTACAGAAAGGGCGCAATTGGCGGGTTCTGTCATCTATACATAGGTCAAGAAGCTATTGCAGCTGGTATGAAAGAAGTGACGTCCTTGGATAAGGACTCGATAATTACTACATACCGCGACCATGCCCATATGCTGATGTGCGAGATTGATCCAAAGGTCATAATGGCCGAGCTGGCTGGCAAAGTGACGGGCTGCTCAAAAGGGAAAGGTGGGTCTATGCACATGTTTTCCCGTCAGCGAAGATTTTATGGCGGGCATGGCATTGTAGGATCGCCTGCTTCGATTGGGACAGGGATTGCTTTTTCGCATCGATACAAAAACGACGGCGGAGTTTGCTTTTGCTACTTTGGTGATGGGGCGGTCAATCAGGGACAGGTGTACGAGGCGTTTAACATGGCGTCCATGTGGAAATTGCCAGTTGTTTACGTCATCGAAAACAACTTGTATGCGATGGGAACTTCGGTCAAAAGATCCCATGCAAACCAAGATTTATATAAACGAGGAGAACCGTTTAATATCCCCGGCAAAACAGTAGATGGGATGAAGATTCAGGAAGTCATGGAGGCTGGACGAGAGGCTTGCTTGTATGCCAGAAACGGCAAAGGCCCGATTATTTTAGAGATGCAGACCTATCGCTATATGGGGCATTCTATGTCTGACCCGGCAACCTATCGCACGAAGGAAGAAGTAGAGCATGTCAAGACAACCCGCGATCCGATTGAGCACATAAAAAGCGTTATTGCCAAGAAACAAGGACTGAAAGAGTCGGAGATAAAAGACATAGAGGCTAAGGTAAATGACGTCGTCGAAAAGGCCGCAGACTTCGCTGTGAATTCGCCGATTCCTCAGGAGGCAGAGTTGTACAAAGACGTGCTAATTTAAGAGCAACATTATGACGCAAATCACAGTACGAGAAGCCCTGCGTGACGCAATGCGTGAGGAAATGGCCAGGGATGAGACGGTCTTCCTTATGGGCGAGGAAGTTGCTGAGTACAATGGCGCTTATAAGGTAAGCCAAGGGCTGCTTAAAGAGTTCGGTTCAAAGCGCGTGATAGATACGCCCATCTCAGAAATGGGCTTTACCGGCCTAGGGTTTGGGGCGGCGATTTCCGGCCTTAAACCTGTTATTGAGTTTATGACTTTTAACTTCGCAATGCAGGCGATTGACCATATCATCAACTCTGCGGCTAAAACGCTGTATATGTCAGGCGGGCAGATATCATGTCCAATTGTGTTTCGCGGCGTAAACGGTATAGCAGCGAGGGTGGCCGCCCAGCACTCACAATGTTTTGCCAGTTGGTATGCGCATTGTCCAGGGTTGAAGGTGGTTGCGCCTTATTTTGCATCAGATGCTAAAGGGTTGCTTAAGGCGGCCATTCGTGACCCAAATCCGGTGATATTCCTGGAAAATGAGCTTTGGTACGGAAAAAAGTTCGAGGTCGCGCAAGAAGACGCTGAGCGTGTGGTCACAATAGGTCGAGCCAATGTCGTTAAAGAAGGCGAGGATGTAACTATAGTCAGTTTTTCAATGTCGATGAACAGAGTACTGGAAGCCGCCGAAAAGCTGGAAAATGACGGAATATCCGTTGAGATTGTCGATTTACGCACGCTTCGTCCGCTTGATATTGATACAATCGTAAAGTCGGTCAAAAAAACCAATCGCCTACTGTGTGTGGAAGAAGGCTGGCCATATGCAGGAATATGTTCTGAGATTACTGCGCAGGCGATGGAGCAAGCGTTTGATTATCTCGATGCGCCAATACTGCGCGTTACAGGAGCAGACGTGCCCATGCCATATGCGGCCAATCTTGAGCAGCTGGCGCTGCCGCAGGTGGATGATATAATCGGCAAGGTAAAAAGCTATTTTAAGTAACAAAGTTCAAAGGATATTTATATGCCAACAGAAGTTTTGATGCCGGCGTTATCGCCTACAATGACCGAGGGTAACCTTGCAAAGTGGGTGAAAAAAGAAGGCGATAAGATTCGCCCAGGCGACGTAATTGCTGAGATCGAAACCGACAAAGCAATCATGGAGGTCGAGGCCGTCGATGGGGGAATTCTCGGAAAGATTTTGGTTCAAGATGGGACAGAAAACGTTAAAGTTAACGAGGTTATTGCTCTATTGCTGGATGACGGTGAATCGGCTGATTCGATAAAAGCATATTCGCCTGCTGCTGCCAAGCTGAAGCCAAAGCAAGAAGCGGCGACCTCCTCCGGTCGCGAATCAAACAAACCTAGCGTTCTCACGTCAAGCAATACTGTTGGCGACAGAGTTCCGGCAACTCCTTTAGCGCGGCGTATAGCCGGCGACGCTGGTTTAGATCTTGGATTGGTTGAAGGAACCGGTCCGCGCGGCCGTATCGTGCGCGATGATGTAATGAAGGCGTTGGAAGGTGACGACAGAAGCCGACGGTCCATCGAAGCCTCTTTCCCACAGGAACCCACCCTCATAAAGCTCAGTCAGATGAGGAAAACCATTGCGCAACGTTTGACTAGTTCTAAACAACAGGTGCCCCATTTCTACCTAAGCGTTGATTGCGAAATCGATAACTTATTGGCTGTACGTAAGAAACTGAACAGCTTGGACGAATCAAACAAGCTTACCGTTAATGATTTCGTGATAAAGGCCGTGGCATATGCTCTGATTGAGACGCCGGAAGCCAATGCATCTTGGTCCGATGAAGGAATTTATCAGCACCGTTCGGCTGACGTATCGGTTGCTGTTGCTGTTGATGGCGGGCTTATTACGCCAATAATTTACTCGGCTCATGCAAAAGGACTTAAAGAAATATCGCTTACAGCAAAAGAGCTTATCAAAAAAGCTAATGAAGGAAAGCTTAAGCCGGAAGAATTTCAAGGCGGAACATTTACCGTGTCTAACCTTGGCATGTATGGGGTTAAGAATTTTAACGCCATAATAAATCCGCCGCAGGGTTGTATCTTGGCGGTTGGCGCTGGGCAGCAGCGCGCAGTTGTACACGGCGGCAGTTTAGCGGTAGCGACAGTTATGACCTGCACTTTGTCGGTCGATCACAGGGTTGTAGACGGCGTAGCTGGGGCCAAGTTCATGGCAGCCTTCAAACGATGCATAGAAGAACCGGCTGTCATGCTTATGTGATACGGCAAGGTCTATCAGAGGTATAGATGGTATTTTCCAGCTATCAGTTCTTATTTGTTTTTCTGCCAATTACGTTTTTTGTATTCTTATTCCTGCAAAAGCTTAAGAATACTCAAATAACCTCGCTCTGGCTGCTTATAGCCTCCGTGGCGTTTTACACATTTTGGAATCCGCGAGACATTCTTCCTTTAAGTCTCTCGATCTTGGTCAATTACAGCGTATATCAGTGCATGAAGCGTTTCTCGCGTCGGATTCTGTTTATGTGGTCGGGAATTGCGTTCAATCTGGTTTTCTTGGCCAGTTATAAGTATCTGAATTTTGGCGATTGGCATGGCTTTAAATTCGTTGCCGATCAAAGTATCCCGCTTGGGATTTCCTTTTACACTTTCACTCAGATTGCATTTCTTGTTGATTGCTATAAAGAGGGGTTTGAGCAAAATGATATTATAAGGTACTCGCTGTTCGTTGGCTATTTCCCTCATTTGATTTGCGGACCGATACTGTCATTTAAGCAGCTTTACCCTCAGCTTAGCGAGCATGGTAAACTTGGAACATCTCAGCGCAATATTGCTTTGTTCTGCTTGTATTTCAGCATAGGGCTATTCAAAAAGATTATTATTGCAGACAGTCTGGGCGATTACGTCAATCAGGTTTTTGACGCCAATATCAATACATTTTTCTGTTGCAAAACCTGCCTTTGGGCAATCTTGTCGTATGCGGTCCAATTGTACTTTGACTTTTCAGGATACTCCGATATGGCAGTTGGCGTTTCCAAGCTGTTCGGGGTAGATATCCCCTATAACTTTGACGCGCCATATAAATCCAAATCTATCATTGAATTCTGGCGCAGGTGGCATATCAGTTTATCTAACTTCCTTAAAAACTATGTCTATATACCGCTTGGTGGTAACAGAGTTGCCCCATTCAGGCTTTACCTCAATCTTTTTCTGGTAATGATACTCGGTGGAATTTGGCATGGCGGCGCCTGGACTTATGTCGTCTGGGGGGGCTATCACGGCGCCCTTCTCATAGTTAACCACTTTTGGCGTCGCCACAGACTTACATTTATCGCAATTCCCGAATGCCTACAAAATTTCACAAAGCCCATATTTACATTTTTATTGGTCTGTTGCGGCTGGGTACTGTTTAGAAGCCACAGCCTTGGTTTTGCCGGCAATATGTATATGTCGATTTTCAACATGGACTATGGCATAGAGATTGCCTTTAATCGATACTGGATTTTGGCTGTTGGGCTGCTGTATATAATCTTCGCGCCTGATACGATTAGAATCGGAGGCCGCCTATTCGATGAAGATCGCAAAAAAAGAAGTATCATAGCAACTGCAGTCGCTTGTGGCGTTATGATGAGTGTTGCAATTATACGCATGAGCGGATCGGTGCAGCATTTTATTTATTCAGGATTTTGAGGTGCAGTATGCGCAGGATTGCCGTTATATGTGGAAACGGGGATTTAGCAAAAGAGTGCATAGATTCTTGTGCCGCCAAGGGCGAGTTGTCCTGCGTTGTCGCCATTAAGGGCGATTGCTTACTGGAAAAATTTCCTTGTCCTTTTATTTACACTCATTTGGGGTATATGGGCGCCGCGCTTGATTTCATCAAAATGCATAACTCCACGCACGTAGTGCTGATCGGTGGAATCAAACGTCCCAGCGTAAGCGAACTGAAATTAGACTCAATCGGCAGGCGTTGGCTTATAAAGTTGGGAACGTTGGTGTTTGCCGGCGATAACGAGCTTTTGAAGGGCATTGCCTCTTTGCTTGAAAAGGAAAACTTGCAAGTTATCGCCGCCGCCGAGGTGCTGGGTAACGCAGGCCCCCCCATAAAAACGAAGCTGACGCCGGATAGCCTGGCAATATCTGACATAAAAAAAGGTGTAACCGTGGCAGAGGCGCTTGGGGGGTTGGACATCGGTCAAAGCATAGTCGTTCAACAAGGCATTGTCCTTGGGGTAGAGGCCAAGGAAGGAACCAACGCCCTTATCGATCGCTGCGCTGATTTAAGGCTTGCAGGACCAGGCGGCGTTCTTATAAAGCTTGCGAAACCGAATCAAGATCAACGCTTGGATATGCCGGCCATAGGCGTTGAGACGGTAAAACGCGCAGCATCGGCAGGCCTGAGGGGAATTGCCATTGAAAGCGGCATGACTTTGATTGCCGACAGGAAGGAAGTGCTGAACACCGCTGATAGGCTTGGCTTGTTCATAATCGAAACAAAAGGCTGTTGCTAGTTGGCCAACACAGTATTCATCATCGCAGGTGAAGTCTCAGGCGATATAATCGGCGAAAGACTGATAGAAGCGGTTGCCAGGCTTGATCCGTCTGTGCAATTTGTCGGTATCGGCGGCGACAGGATGATTAAGGCCGGGCTGCAGTCATTGTTTCATATGAAAGACGTCTCAGCCATTGGTCTGGTTGAGGTTTTATCCAAGCTACCAACCATACTTAAAAAACTTCACGCGGTTAATAAAGCCATCAAAAGCATAAAGCCCAAAGCCCTGATTGCCATAGATTTCCCCGGATTTAACGACAGAATAATGAAAAAAGCAAAGAAACTGGGAATTCCGGTGATACGTTATGTCGCCCCGCAAGTATGGGCTTGGAGACCGAGCCGAGCCAAAAATATGCCAAAATTTGTCGATTGTCTGCTCACGTTATTCAAATTCGAACCGCCGCTCTTTGAAAAATACGGCTTAAAGACTGTTTTTGTTGGCCATCCGGTTGTTGAGGACGGCGACCTGGCTCACCCGTCTGCGCAGGAAATCGATGTTTTTTTTGAAAAATATAAGCTGGTGAAATCGCATCCTTTAATCTGCTTGCTGCCTGGATCCAGGCTTAGCGAAATTCATCGGCATACGCCAATTTTCCTTGAAGCCGTTAAGCTGGCCAAAAACAAAATCCCAGACCTGCAAGTATTTATCCCTACGTTTGATGATTACGTAGAATACCTTAGTGAACTTATCGACGAAAAGTGGATCAAAATCGGAACAGACTACCGAGATAAAGGCATTGCTATGCGCACTGCGGCATGTGCTTTAGCAGCTTCTGGCACCGTAACGCTTGAGTTGGCTTATACAGGCACTCCTGCCATAGCCGCCTATCAAGTTAACCCTGTCACGGCTTTCATTGTAAAAAAGCTGATGAAAATAAAACATGTAAGCCTGGTAAACATATTACTAAAAGAAACCGCAATCCCAGAATTTTTACAAAAAGATTGTAATGCAAAAGCCCTGTGTAGCGGCCTCTTAAATCTAATCGCCAACAAAACACTGTGCGATTATCAGCGCAAAGCCTACAAGAAAGTACTGACTGAGCTAACTTTGCCAAACGCTGTTAAGCCAAGCGATAAGGCCGCAGCTTGTGTGGCAGATTTTATTCGCGATTCAACCTTGTTTTAACAAGCGCTAAATTTCATCAGCTCCCTTTTTTATGCCTCCCAGGACAGTGTCTGTGGCTGCTGGTAGGGTATAAGAAATAGGAAAAGCACCGGTACCAGCGCAGTCTTCAAAGCCCAACTATATAGATCCGAAACCTACTCCTCCGTCCAAGAGAGTCCGAGTTGCCATGGGGTGGTTGCAGCAGATCTTGCTTCTTCTAATTTAGCCTCAAGTCTAGCTTTTTCATCACGGATTTGTTGTGCCATTCGGTCTAGACGATCTCTATATTCAGCCAGCTGAGACTCGTCATATTGCGTTTCGCCAGCTAACTGAGCTTCACGATATTCAGCTAATCGAGCTTCATAACGTTCAACTAACTGAGCTTCATTAAGCAAGCCCTTAACTTTTTCCAAATGAGAAGCGATATTGTCAGCACCAAAGCTTAACAAGAAACGAATATATTCTTGATTCTGGCAATCGGCTAAGAACTCGGAAATATTATCCACAATCCAATTAACGCTAAACTCTTTATCCAGATCATGCAACTGCGACTTGGAGTGCTGTCTGTAGTAATACATTGCGGGAGTGTCCGATTCAAGTACTAGCGCTATCGTTTTGCAGCCACTACTGTGACCGATAAAATCATGCATCGTGTCACCGATACAACTAAGTATCGGCCTAAAAACTATTCCGAGGCCGTTGTCGTCCCCAATAGGATTATATACATCACTACAGCCCAAAAAACGTCTCATAACAAGAGAGCGCTCAATCAGAAGCATTTTTTCAACCGCCTCTTTACGATACTTAAATACTATAGGCAGATATCCAACTGAGTTGCTTGCGTTATTAAAAACCCTTCTACCATCTTGATCGTAAGCTAGTCCGTCGTAGAAGTCTCCTCCTTTGTCAGGCATTTGCCATACATACGACATTCCGGCAATTGACACGTCTTCCTCAAAATGCTGAATTCTGTCAACTGTTAAGATGCCAAACTGCTGGTTCAAATATTCTCCATTAACTATATCCACTTTGGTACGCACTGCAGCCTGCAACATCACTCGATAAAGACAAGAATGAACCGCATCGTCATTATCCATGAATGTATAATACAACTTATTCTCGTGGGCGGCAGCCATTAAAGAACTGTCACCAAACATAAGGTTGTGTAGATCGCCTAGCAACAATCTTCTGGTAATTCCACAACCAAAATTGCATTTATTTTGATAAATTAGTACATTTGGCAGTTGATATTTGCCAAGACAAGCATTCAGTAGGGCTATACTCTGTGCAATTTGATCTGGGTTTTCATCTGTTCGAAACAAAAAAACAACATGAACTTCCGGAATTTTTACCGCACAAGCAGAAAGCGTGTGAATTAGATCATCCCAAAAAGGCCTACCACTGCAGTGAAGAGGCGTCAGAACTGCCAAGGCTGAACCTTGTATCCCGACTTGCTCTGCCATTCTAAGGGGAAACCTCGTCATTGCTGCGCGGGGAGAAACCAAACCTCCCGAATCTGCCGCCGCTTCAAGAAAAGCCTCACTCCCCACCGGTACGCTTGCTAAGCTAAAATACGGACTTAGTCCCAATAAAACCAAAATTGACAGCAATCTACGCATAATGTTTCCCATACAACTATTTACATTGCCACAATGTAACATGAAAAACTGTATTGGTCAATTATTTTTTATGACTGGCGTTTGTTCTCTGCGTCGGATTAATAAAATGCTGTAGGGCAGGGTTGTTAGAGTTATTTAGAGCGTCGACTTTGTCTTCCCAAATTATTTGACCGTTGTCTAAAAGAGCAACGCGATCAGCTATCACATTGGCAACGTTCAGATCATGAGTGATTGTGATACAGCAAAGATCCAGCTTATCAATCGTCTTTCTGATAAGCTTGGTTATTGTCGATCCGGTAACCGGGTCAAGTCCGGACGTCGGCTCGTCGAATAACATTATATCTGGCTTAAGGGCAATGGCCCTGGCCAAGGCGACACGCTTCTGCATCCCGCCTGATAAAGCAGACGGGTAAAGCTTAAATGCGCTTTGGTCCAGCTCTACTGCCAGCAGTTTCTCTCTTGCAATTTCAGTCGCATTGGATATGCCTCGATTTGTCAAGCCAAAACTGACGTTTTGTTCAACCGTCATAGAGTCAAACAAAGCTCCGCTTTGAAACATCATGCTGAACTGAGATAAATACTGCCGCCTGCGCTTTCTGTCATCGACGCTTATGCCTCCGGCTACTACGTTGCCAGAATTCATATACACCAACCCCAACAACACCTTGAACATAACAGATTTGCCCACGCCGGAGCGGCCAAGAATTACCAAAGACTCGTTCTGGCGCACCTTTAGACAGAAGTCATTAAGAACCATAGTGCCGTTGCTAAATGTTTTACAAGCATTCTTGAACTCTATTTTGATTGGGGTAGGCATTTTATGCTCCAAAAAACATTGCTGTAACAATGTAGTTGAGAATCAGAATTCCCATACACGCCGCCACCACTGCCATGGTTGTCGCTTCGCCTACACTTTTTGCCCCTCGCGCCGAGTTAAAGCCATAAAAGCAGCCAAATACCGCAATAGTAAAACCGAAACAAGCCGATTTAACCAGGCCGCATATAACGTCATCTGCCGCCAGATTCGCCAAGGTCTGCGTCATATATGGACGCGAAGCAAACCCGAGTTTTGTCGTGCCTACTAAAAAGCCGCCGAACACGCCTATGACGTCGGCCAGTAACGTAAGAAGCGGCAAGCAAATCAGACACGCCAATATGCGTGGAGCGACAAGAAACCTAAAAGGGTTTACGCCAAGAATCTCAAGCGCATCGATTTGTTCAGATATCTTCATTGACCCGAGTTCGGCGGCTATTGAAGCACTCGTTCGACCCGCCACCATTAACCCGGCCATAACCGGGCCCAATTCGCGCGTTATTGCGACGATTACAACCGTAGCCACTGCGCTTTCACCGGAAAATTTTGCAAACCCGACATAGGTTTGCAGCGCAATTACCATCCCGCTGAACACGGCCGTCAGCCCCACGATAGGAATCGAGAAGAAACCGGCATTCAACATCTGTTTAAGCAGCTCGCCCATATAAAGCGGCCAAGAACAGCACGCCCAAACGCCTTTCGAGACAAAGATTGCAACTTTGCCGGCTTCAACCAACATGCTTATCGTCCTTGCCCCTATATTAGCCAGTAAATTCATGATCACGCTCAATTCAGGTATATCCTATACGGCCTGTTTCCTAGACTACACAGAAATTCTAAAGATATGGTTCCTATTTTGCCAGCAATTTCTTCGGCGCTCAGCTCTGGGCTGCATATTGTGCTCCATTGTCCGGGATAGATTAAATCCTCAGGTATATCAGTTACGTCTACGGTTACCAGATCCATAGATATGCGACCAACTATCTTCGTCCTATATCCAGCAATTATGACGTCTCCACCTTCGCCGTTACTTGAGCCAAGCGCTCTTGGAATACCATCGGCGTATCCTATGCCAATTGTCGCTATTCTTGAAAACCGTTTGCATACATAAGACGCGCCATATCCAACGGGACAGCCGGGTTTAGCATGATTTGTGTTGAGAATCTTGGCGTATATGCTTACTGGTTGCAAAGTAGGCTTGAATTTATCCAGCCTAGTAGTCAAGCCGAAGAGAAACGTCCCCACCCTAACCATATCAAAATGATACTCGGGCCCGTGTAATATTCCTTTTGAGTTGGAAAAGGTTGCTGGAATATCGCTGAATATTCGTTTAAAACGCCTGAATCTGACAAGCTGCTTAAGATTATTGGGGTTATGCTCATCGTCTGAGCAAGCGAGGTGACTCATGATATATCGAATATCCAAAGCGCTTCTTACATCAGGTCGATTAGCATACCACAAAGCGTCTTGCCAGCTGAGCCCGGTGCGCGTCATACCCGTGTCAAAGTGTAGTATAGCAGGCAGCCTTCTGTCGCAAGCTTTAGCGTAATTATACCAACGCTCAACCTGAGATTTGTCGATAAGCGTGGGAATGAGGTTATGCTCCAGAAACGCCTCTTCCGTTTGAGGCAGCAGGCCGCACAGCACATATATGCGTGAATCTTTTGTCGCTACATTACGCAGAGCGATTCCTTCGACAATATCTGCAACAAAGAAATCTTGGCACCCGTCGCTGACCAACGTTTGTGCAACTTGGACAGCGCCAAGCCCGTATGCATTTGCTTTTAAAACCGTTGCACACAAGCATTTATTGACGTTACTTTTAGCAAGTACAGCTTTTATCCTGTGGTAGTTGCTTCTTATGACCCTGAGGTCGATCACAATCGCCGAAGCGTTCTGTGCGGGAACGAGCTGAAGCTGCTTATATATGTAATCAGGAATACATTGACGTCCGATTTCATGCATTGGGTTTTCTGTGACTTTTAGGTCAAACGTAACATGGAGGCCGGGATCGGAATCGAACCAACGTACAAGGATTTGCAGTCCTCTGCATAGCCACTCTGCCACCCGGCCGTACCAAAGCCGCATGATAACATAAACTCTATCAGGTTAAGATATTTTTAGTAATGAGGTAACTTAAGACCACATTGTATAGGCGGGTAAACCCAAGAAAGTCGCGCTACATCAGCAATCTTGGGATAATTGACTTATATAGTTTTTTAACAAAGTTTTTTGTGATATACGTACGCAGGCGTTCTTAGCAGGTTATATTGGAGTATGAAAACCGAAAGCTCTTACCTAAAGGTTGTGTTTCTGATAGAGCGTCTGCACAGGCTTTTCCTTGAGAACATAAAGGCAGAGCTTGACGATGCGAGAATATACGACATAAACAATACTCAAGCTTTGATTTTGTACAATGTAGGCAAAGATCAAGTGTCTGTGGGAGAGTTAACTCAACGTGGGTATTATCTTGGTTCGAACGTGTCTTACAATCTGCGAAAAATGGTTGAAAATGATTTTTTGGTTCAAGAAGCCTCGCCACACGATAAGCGGTCGACTATTGTGAAATTATCAAGCAAGGGACTGAAGCTGTATGAATTCATGAGCCGAGTAATGGAAAAACATGTAGAGGCCTTGAATAAAGAAGGCATTGTCGACAAGTTATTTGGCGATACTGTAAGTCAGCTAAAGTCTCTAGAGAGGTTCTGGATCCAAGGTAAAGGAAACTTTTCCTTCAAGTAAGAGCTAGCCTACTCTGGTTATAGCCCCTTTTCTAAAGAGAGTTATAGCAAAACCTTGAAAACCCGTACAGTCAGAACTTATAGCTGGGATCTACTATTACGATCTCGTCCTTCTCGTTCCAGCCAAGTATCTTTCTGATTTGCTCATCCAAAAGATCCGGGTCAAGCGAACGACTTCTTAGCCGACTTACGCTGTTTTCAAGCGAGGCGCTTTGTCGTTTTAAATTACCTAAACGACCGTTTAGAACTGTGATCTTGCTGTTCACCTGTCGCCAAGAAAACATTCCTCGCTTTCCGCAAAGAATGTGATAGGAAAAATAAGCCGTTAGTCCCAAGCAAAACAGCGGTAACCAGACTTTTTTTAAAGGATGAGCATCCGTATTCACAGCTTTAGTACCCTTTAACAGTACGGTCGACTGCTCTTAGTTGCGTTAACAGACTCTCTAAATCATCGAGTCTTAACATATTTGTCCCGTCGCAAGGGGCTTGGTCTGGGTTGTTATGAACCTCAAGAAAGACGCCAGCAACGCCGGCCGCAACAGCTGCGCGTGACAGGATTGGAATAAATTCACGTTGTCCGCCGCTTTTAACGCCAAGCCCGCCTGGGATCTGGACAGAATGCGTACCGTCAAATATCACTGGATAGCCGGTCGCCGACATTATGGGTAAGGATCTCATATCTACAACCAAATTATTGTAACCAAACATGGCGCCGCGTTCACACACCATAATGTTATCATTTCCGTTTTTAGCGACCTTTTCCGTTGCTTGAATGATATCCCAAGGGGCCAAAAACTGGCCTTTTTTGATGTTCAGCGGTTTTTTAGTTTTTGCCGCTGCAACTAGCAAATCGGTCTGACGACACAGAAACGCCGGAATCTGGAGCATATCAACCACTTCCGCAACTAGCGCACACTGATCTGGCAAATGAACATCGGTTACAACCGGGCATTTCAGCTCGGACTTGATTTCTTGAAATATTTTCAGCGTTCTCTCCAGCCCTATACCCCGACCGGAATTTATACTAGTCCTGTTGGCTTTATCGAAAGAGCTTTTAAATACAAAGCCAAAACCGAGCTTTTTGGTTATATTACACAGGCGATCGGCCATAAACATAGCATGATCGCGACTTTCAACAACGCAAGGCCCTAGTATAAGGGATAATGGCAGCTCGTTACCAAACTTAACCCCACTTACGTCAATGGTTTTTTGCTTGCTGATTTGCATAAAAATTTAAGATATCCGCTCGTTTACATCTGACTGCCCGTCTGCAGAAGAGAAATATAATGGCTTGAATATGTCGTAATGCTGATTTTCGTAAAGCACGTTAGTACGGCCTAGAGAGAATGGCGTTTCGTCTTCTAAAAGCAAATAACCAACAAAAACGCACACACAAAACACGACGACCCAGATAAAAAATTTTATAACCTTTAGAAGGCAGTTTTTCTTGGAGCACTTGTTTTGGCAGGGGGCTGCGCACGCGCAACGTCTGCCGATCTTTGGGGCCGTCCCTTTATCGCTGTCTAGGGACCAAACATGCCCGCAGGCTTTGCATCTTACTTTGCGACTTGGACTTAGTTTGTTGATATCCAACCTGTATCTCTTGCTGCAATTGGGGCATGTGACTGTCATAGCGCTAATATCCCTGCAATCCTGTATAGTCTTATCTTATAGCCTGCGCACCCGATTTTGCAAATTCTATCGGATTTTAGCATACAGCGCGCATTACCGCGGAAACTTACAACTTATTTTTGGAAAGAGGGTGGTTGGCCAGCAGTTCTTCTTTGATTTTATCGTTGGTCAGGTGGGTATAGATTTCTGTGGTTACGATACTTTGGTGCCCCAGCATCTTTTTTACGCTTAGAATATCAGCTCCATTGTTTATAAGATGGGTGGCAAATGCATGCCTCATTACATGAGGCGACACTAGACTTAAATCTATTCCCGCCACAGAGGCCAATACTTTAATAATTTGAAATATGCGCTGTCTGGTCAACTTTCCTTTAGGATGAATCGATGGGAAAAGCCAGCTGACGCTGATAAGATTCTGCTGTGATTTCCATTCCTCCAGCAAAGATAGAAGCCGCTCGGGAACCGGGACAATACGCTCGCGCCCGCCCTTACCGTGTACCAGGACATATTGTCTATCAAAAGCGATTGAATTTATTTTAAGGTTAAGCATCTCGCTTACGCGAAGCCCGCTTCCATAGAGAAAATGCACAATCAACCTAGCTCGCAGCGATTCTGGATATTTCAGCGTATCGGCCGCTTGCAACATCTTAAAAATAGCTTGTGTATCCAGGAACTTTGGCAGGTTCTTGACTATTTTCGGGCTGTCGATATGCAGCGTAGGATTCAAGGTTACTATTTGCTCTTCCGTTAGGAAATTATAAAATTGCCTTAGTGCAGACAGATGTCGACAAGTGGTTCTGTTAGATTTTTTTTGATCATAAAGCGCCCCCATATAGTTTGAGATATCTACCGCAGTAACAGATTCAAACGGCATAGGGCTGATAAATTGCATAAACGCCCGCAGATCCATGACATAGGACTTGACGGTGTTTTCTGCGCTTCCATATTGACCTGTAAGAGCCTCAGTAAACAGCTCTATAAGATTGTCTTGCTTTGACATTTATTATGAATAAGCGTGTGAAGAAACACCACGGCAACGCCAATGCATATGGATGTATCGGCAATATTAAACGCTGGCCAGTGATATTCAAAAACGTGCCAGTCGATAAAGTCAACAACCGCCCCAATGCTAAGGCGATCAACTGCATTGCCAACAGCGCCACCCGCAATCAGCCCGGCAGATAAGGATACTGTAGCCTGCGGATTGCAGACAACCCAGACGAGAAACGCGACAGCTGCTACTATGGCCAATAAGGCCAGCGCCAACGATCCCTCGACATGCATATTTTGCAGAAAGCCAAAGCTTACGCCGCGGTTATAGACCAAGCATATATTAAACCACGAGGTTAAGTATAATTCTTTAGACAGCAAGGCGCGATCGAAATAGTCCATAACAATGTGCTTAGTCCATTGATCTAAAAATAACACTGCCGCTGCTATTAATACCGCAAGCGATAAAGCTTTTAATTTTCTATACACGAATTATTGCCGCACACCTGTCGCATACTTCTTCAGGATTTTGTTCAACTTCCGGCAAGACTTTCCAGCAACGCTGACACTTTTCCCCATTGGCAGGAACAACTTCAATACCGCAAGAAATTGCTTCATCTACGACGCAAGCGTCTGCAGGAGGGTTAGAATTCTTGATATCGACCGAAGAGGTAATAAACAGCTCGGCCCAATCCTTTGCCGAAAGACCTAAACCAGAAATGATTGCCTCTGGGTCATACAGGACGATACTGGCCTGAAGGCTTGAGCCAATAACTTTGTTTTCCCTGGCGCGTTCAAGTCCGGCTGTTGCCGTCGTACGGAAAGCTTTAATCAGCCTCCACTTGGCTTCACGCTCTGGACTGTACCATTGTGCAGGAACTACCGGCATGTTTTGCATATGGATACTGTCTGCCTCAGGACGTCTGGTCAACCAAGCTTCTTCCGCTGTAAAAGATACTATCGGAGCCAGCCATTTAACAACAATATCGAACAGAACAGATAAAGTTTGACGATATGCTTTGCGCTTAGGATCGTCAGCGTCGTCACAATATAAACAGTCTTTTCTGACGTCGAAATAAAACGCTGATAAATCGGCGCTGCAAAAATTATGTATCTCGGTAACGATACGATTAAGGGCAAACGTTTCAACCTGCTCTCGAATAAAATTATCCAAATATGCGACTTTGTGCAGCGTCCACTTATCCAACTCCGTCAGTAGATCATAGTCAAATTGGCCGTCATCAAATTGATCCAGCGCGCCCAGCATATAGCGTAGAGTGTTTCTAATCCGCCGGTATATATCTTCTTGCTGCTTAAGAATAGTTGGGCCAAACTTCATATCCTCAGTGTATTCGTTGTTGACGGCCCAAAGCCGCATTATGTCGGCTCCGTTTTTGCTGACAATATCCATTGGATCAATGACGTTACCAAGCGACTTGGACATCTTATAACCCTGCTCGTCCACCACAAATCCATGCGTAAGCACAGACTTATATGGAGCGCTGTCATAAGTCGCGCAAGCGTGTAAAAGCGACGCTTGAAACCAGCCCCTATGTTGATCCGAGCCTTCAAGATAAAGATCAGCCGGCCACGCCAGTTCTTCGCGGTTTTTAAGAACATAGGCATGAGTACTTCCGCTTTCAAGCCAGACGTCGACTATGTCGAACACTTGCTCAAAATCACTGGCTTTATATTTATCGCCAAGAAAATCTTGTGCCGGGTGGCTGTACCAAGCGTCAGTTCCTTCTTTTTCTATTATCGAAGCCGTTCTGTCTATTACAGACTGATCTTTCAGTATGTCGCCAGTTTTTTTATCGATAAACATGGTTAAAGGAACGCCCCAGGTACGCTGTCTTGATATGCACCAATCGCCGCGAGAACTGACAAACGACTTTATCCTGTTATACCCCTGGCTAGGCAGCCATCTTACATCTTCAATCGCCTTGAGGGCTTTTTTACGCAGATCAGTTTTATCCAAGCTTATAAACCACTGCTTGGTTGTACGGTATATAAGCGGAGCCTTCGATCGCCACGAATGGGGATAACTGTGCAAGATCTCCTTAGCCGCCAACAAAGTTCCAGGACGTTTGCGCAGTTGATCAAGGATATCCTGCTCTACTTTGAAAATATGTTTGCCGGCAAATATCGGCACACAGTCGTAATAGCAGCCGCCATCGTCCACCGTTTGCACCACCGGAACGCCATATTTCTTACAAACATAAAAGTCGTCTAATCCATGTCCTGGGGCCGTATGAACTAAGCCTGTGCCCGAATCTGCAGTTACGTGCCGACCCTCAAGCAAAAGAATATCAAAGTCATAACCCATCCCTGCCCAAGGGTGTTGATCGTAAAAGTCATTTGGCCCTTCGTCACTAGGCTCCATCTGCCCTGAGCCTCTACCAGGGTCAGAGGTAACATGCTTACCGTCAATAAGCGCAACGTCAAAGTTATATCCCACTCCTGCCAGAGGATGCTGACAGACAACTTGCTTCAGCTCGTCTGAGCTTACCTGCCGAATTACAGTATGGTCGCTTGCTTCGATATCCTTGAGGAAACGGTCTTTTAGCTCTTCTGCTATTATTAATTTGGTATTTAGATTCCTGTCCTCCAGACAGCCGTTGACCGAGATAAGCAGGTATTTTATTTTATCTGAAAATGAGATCGCCCTGTTGCCCGGCAAAGTCCAAGGTGTGGTGGTCCATATAACACAGGACGCATCGAGTAGGTCGCTCGAAGGAGTCTTTTTAATCTTAAAAGCCACATATATGCTTGCAGACTTTTTGTCTTTGTACTCAAGCTCTGCTTCAGCCAGAGCGGTCTTTTCAATTACGGACCATAAAACCGGTCTCTCGCCGCGATATATGGCCCCGCTCATCAGCAATTTGCCAAACTCGCGGACCATAATCGCTTCGTTTTTGGGATCCATGGTTAAGTATGGATTTTCCCAGTCGCCCAGCGATCCCAGACGCTTGAAGATGCTTTTTTGGACGTCGATCCAATAGCTTGCAAAATCGCGACACATTTTGCGAAATTGAATCGTGTCCGGCTTATCTTGCTTCTTGTCCTTAAGTTGCTCCGCTACTTTCCATTCAATTGGTAAGCCGTGACAATCCCACCCAGGCACAAACGGAGCATCGTACCCCTGCATTTGCTTAAATTTTATCACCGCATCTTTAAGAATGCGATTTAAGGCTGTTCCCGCATGTGGCGATCCATTAGCGAACGGAGGGCCGTCGTGCAAAATGAACTTTGGCCGTCCCTTGAATTTAGCCCGAATCTTCTGATACAAGCCGTCCTTTTCCCAACGACCGAAGATTTCCTGCTCTTTATCCGGTAAAGCTCCTTTCATTGAGAACGATGTATTAGGCAGGAAAACTGTCGATTTATAGTCCATATAAAAACCTAAACCGTTTCTGCTATATCGGCCGCTTTTTTGTAAGCATCCTCCAGCGTCCCGACCATATAAAAAGCCATCTCCGGCAGATGATCGCATTGACCTTCTATTACCGCTTTGAAGCTTCTGATTGTATCGTCCAGGCTTACATACACGCCCTTCATGCCGGTAAATGCCTCGGCGGCATGGAACGGCTGAGACAGAAATTTCTGTATCTTTCTTGCACGCGCAACCGTCAGTTTATCTTCCTCAGACAGCTCATCCATCCCCAAGATAGCAATAATATCCTGAAGAGATTTGTAAGTTTGCAGAATCCTTTGAACTTCGCGAGCGACATAATAGTGATCTTTGCCTAGTATCCCAGGATCCAGAATTCTGGAAGTGGAATCCAACGGATCAACCGCAGGAAATATCGCCAGCTCAGATATTTTGCGACTTAAGACTGTGGTCGCGTCCAAGTGCGAGAATGAAGTGGCCGGCGCCGGATCCGTCAAGTCATCCGCTGGCACGTAAACGGCCTGTACGCTTGTAATAGAGCCCTTGTTCGTACTGGTTATGCGCTCTTGCAGCTCACCCATTTCGGTAGCAAGCGTAGGTTGATAGCCAACTGCAGAAGGAATACGCCCCAACAAGGCTGACACCTCGGACCCAGCTTGCGTGAATCGAAATATGTTATCGATAAACAGCAAAACATCTTGGTTCTCATAATCACGGAAATATTCGGCCACCGTAAGTCCGGCTAGAGCAACTCTGGCTCTTGCCCCTGGCGGTTCATTCATCTGTCCGTAGACAAGCGACGCTTTCGATCCTTTGCCGTTGGCCGTATTAACGCCGGAATCAATCATTTCATGGTAAAGGTCGTTACCTTCGCGCGTTCTTTCCCCAACGCCGGCAAAGACCGAATATCCACCATGCGCCTTTGCGATATTATTAATCAGTTCCATAATCAGAACCGTCTTACCAACGCCGGCGCCACCGAGCAAACCAACTTTTCCACCCCGCACATAAGGACAAAGGAGGTCAATGACTTTTATGCCTGTTTCAAGAATCGTTGCTTCTGTCGTTTGATCGGTAAGCTTTGGGGTAGATCTGTGAATGGGCAGCTTCATTTTGTGCTCTATCGGTCCCAGTTCGTCAATCGGTTCGCCCAGTACGTTCATGATACGCCCAAGCGTACCCTCCCCAACCGGAACTTCTATTTGATGGTTCAGATTTTTAACAGGCTGATTCCTGACCAGGCCGTCGGTCGAGCCCATAGCAATTGTCCTCACTTGGCCGTCGCCCATGTGCTGAGCGATCTCAAGTATCAACTTATCTTTACCATTTTGTATCTCAAGCGCGGTTAGTACCGGAGGTACTTCGCCCGAGAAGTACACATCGACAACCGCGCCGATAACCCTAGTAACTTTGCCTTCAGATTTTTCCGACATGTTTTTCGCTCCTAAAGCGCCTCTGCGCCAGAGATTATCTCTATTAATTCGCCAGTCACAACCGCTTGACGCGTCCTGTTATAGGTCAACACAAGCTTTTCCACCATTTCCTGTGCGCTTTTGGTGGCATTGTCCATCGCCGTCATGCGTATACTGTTCTCACAGGCGCCGCTTTCTTTCCCTGCCTGTTTTAATTGTATCAAGAAATTATGTTCCAGCAATTTAGCCGTAAGCTTAGCCTCCTGTACGCCAAAGGAGGGGATTTGACGGCTGATTTCGCCGTTGCCATCTTGCTGCCGCACAAAGTCGACAACTGGCGCAATCTGCACAAAGCGCAGCTCAGTATTCATCACTGTAAGAAAATGATTGTATATCAGAAAAATCTGATCCAGCTCCTTCTTGTAAAACGCCATTAACAGCTGTTTTGTAAACGATTTAAGACCATCAGCTTTGCTAAAGAAATTTGAGGAATATCCTTCTACCCGCGCGTTCGGAAGGCTTTTACGCAGATTATTAACAATCTTAGTTCCTATGCAAAAAACACTTACATTTATTTCACGACCTAAGAAATCCTTGATACACGCGATTGATTCTTTTGCTGTATGCTCATTAAAACTTCCGCACAGCCCTTTATCAGATGCGTAAACTATAACGGCAACGCTTTTTATCTCCCTGATTGAACCGATTAACAACTGATGCTCTGCCGTTAAGCTATTACGACATGTTCCTAAATATCTGACAACCGACTGCATAGCGTTTGCATAATAACGGCCTTTCTTCGCCTCTTCCTCAGATTTGCGAAACTTCACGCCAGCTACCAACTTCATCGCAGCGGTGATTTTCTGCGTGGATTTGATGCTTCCGATTCTGGTACGAAGGTGCTTTAGGTTGGCCATCTCAGCAAGACTCGCTAGCTTTTAGTTTCTTAAGGTAGTCTTCGGTAAAATCTTTCAAGAAAGAGTTTAGCTCCTCAGCTGTTTCTTTGCTTAAAGTTCTGGTTTTCTTGATTGACTCTACAATCTCAGGATGAGTAGTCCTGACTTTTTGCAGCAGTTGTTCCTCAAAATCTTGGACAAGATTAACCGGCACTTCGTCCAGGTATCCATGCACGCCGCTGAAAATACTGATCACTTGATCTTCCATACTAAGCGGATGGTACTGATCTTGTTTAAGCAGCATGGTTAGATGCTCGCCACGCCCCAAAAGCTTTCGGGTAGATTGGTCAAGATCCGAACTAAATTGAGAAAAAGCGGCCATCTCTCTGTACTGGGCCAAATCCATTTTGATACCAGACGCTACGCTCTTCATTGATTTAGGCTGGGCTGCGGATCCTACACGACTGACGGAAATCCCGATATTCACCGCCGGTCTTATGCCTTTGAAAAACAACTCGGTTTCCAGGAAAATCTGCCCATCGGTGATTGATATAACGTTGGTCGGAATATATGCAGATACATCTCCGGCTTGTGTTTCTATAATCGGCAGAGCTGTAAGCGACCCGCCCCCATGCTTATCATCAAGCTTAGCCGCCCGTTCTAATAATCTGGAGTGGATGAAGAACACGTCTCCTGGATACGCTTCCCTTCCAGGTGGACGACGCAAAAGCAGCGACATCTGACGGTAAGCAACTGCGTGCTTAGACAAATCGTCATAAACAATCAAAGCATGCATACCATTATCGCGGAAATACTCGCCTATCGTGCATCCGGTATATGGGGCCATAAACTGCATGGGCGCTGGATCTGAGGCTGTGGCCGCTACCACGACGGAATATTCCATCGCCCCGGCGTCCTCAAGGATCTTAACGACCCGGGCTACAGATGAACGCTTTTGCCCTATCACTACATAGATACAATATAGTTTCTCGTTTTCTGCGCCATGCTTGAACGACTCGCGCTGATTTATAATCGCGTCAATAGCTATTGCAGTTTTGCCGGTTTGCCGGTCGCCTATGATAAGTTCTCTCTGCCCGCGTCCTATAGGCACTAAAGCGTCAACGGCTTTTATTCCAGTCTGCATAGGCTCATGCACAGATTTTCTTGCAATAATGCCCGGGGCGTTTGCCTCAGCACGACGGCGTTCTGACGTCTCAATCGGTCCCTTGCCATCTATTGGATTACCAAGACCGTCAACAATTCGCCCCAAAAGGGCTTTTCCCACACCAACTTCGACGATTTGACCGGTGCGACTGACTTCGTCGCCTTCTTTTACTTTGCTGTCCTCACCGAACAACACAATGCCGACAGAATCGCTGTCTAGGTTAAGGGCCATCCCTTTTATGCCAGAACTAAATTGCAACATCTCGCCGTACTGCACATTATCGAGCCCAGTTGCATGTACAACTCCGTCGCCTACGGATATTACTTTGCCAACCTCAGACAGATCGAACTTTTTATTCAAATCGGCCAAACGCTCCTTCAGTTTGGACGATATTTCCGCTGTGTTAAGCATAGGCTTCTCCTGTTATTGCGTTCCTAACACGCTGCAATCTGCTTCTAAGCGAAGCGTCGATCAAACATGACCCAATCTTCAAAGTGAATCCGGCCACCAACTCGCTGTCCTGTCGCCAGTCAATCAGCAATTTTCTGCTAAACAGTTCTTCAAGCTTTGTTTTAAGATCGGCGAGTTCTTTGCTCTTAATCTCTTGAGCCGACACAACTTCTACACGCCTGATTCCTTGTGCAATCAAGCATGTTTCGTAAGCTTTTTCGATGACCTGCGGGAAAAACCCAAGCCTTTGATTTTCATGCATAATGTCTATTAAATTACGAAAAACCTCTGGCAGATTTTTAAGCGTGCTTTTAACGGCGTCAAACATCTCATCATACAGATCTGCTGCGCGAAACACCTGGATCATGCTTGGGGAAGCGTTATCGTCAGCTTTAAGCAAATTAAGCAGCTCAGCCATACATTCAACATTAACGTCCAGATCTGCGGCCATCTCTTCCGTAAGAAGCTTGGTGAGAGCGCTTGTATAGTTGCTGACAACGGATTTTCTGAACGACATTACTGTTTAGAACACGAAAAAACGCTTGCATTCTTCTAGCACATTTGACCAGATTTTTGCAAGGGCAGTATGCTCAACACAATCAATCAAAGGGCCAGAACTGTAACTTAAGCGAGCTCAGCCATAAAAATACAACGAAAGGTTGAAACAAAATTATAAAAATACTAGCATTAAGAAAATATGCAGGAGGAAAGATAAAATGCTTTGGAGATGGATAAGGGCTGTTATTGCGCTCCCGTTTAATGTCTTGGTGGTCGCCCCCGTAATTATACTTGCCATTGCCGATTATCATTGGAAGTTTAATGAAATATATCTGATGATTATCGGCGCGGTGCTATTAGTGATCGGATTATTTTTAGCCGGATGGACTATGTGGCTTTTCGCTCAGAAAGGAAAAGGAACCGCCGCCCCTTGGGATCCTCCTAAAAAATTGGTCGTTGCCGGCCCCTATTGTTATGTCAGAAACCCAATGATATTGAGCGTACTGATTATGCTAGTCGCCGAGTCGTTGCTGCTGAATTCCTGGCATATTTTCATTTGGTCGATTGTGTTTTTGGTAGGGAATTTGGTTTATTTCCCGCTGGTTGAAGAGAAAAAATTAGAAAAAAGCTTTGGTGTGGATTATTTGAATTATAAGTTTGGCGTGCCTCGCTGGAT
Source organism: Holosporales bacterium (assembly GCA_031267535.1). GTDB lineage: Bacteria > Pseudomonadota > Alphaproteobacteria > UBA3830 > JAIRWN01 > JAIRWN01. Next base: position 36,289 of record JAIRYS010000010.1, read on the forward strand.
TCCAAGACTAACGGCCTGGAAGCAGAATAGTTGATTTAAAAGCGGAGACTAGTGCGTTTAAGTCATCCGTTTGATCTGATTTTTGATAAAAACTCATCCATTTTGGTGCTAGGAACGTTTCCGTCGGTAAAATCGCGAGAGCAAGGTTTTTATTATGGGCATCCGCAGAATAGATTTTGGAAGGTAATTGCGGACGTTACAGATGCCGCTCCTTTTCCGGAAACAATCTCTGCTAAAAAACAAATGCTCCTCGCGAACAAAAAGGAAATTGCTCTTGGGGACGTAGTGCAAAGTTGCGATATTGAAGGCTCGGGCGACAACAGTATAAAAAATCCAACGCCAACCGATTTATCAAAGATATTAAATAACGCAAGTATTGAAAGTATCTTCGCGAACGGAGATAAAGCCTATCAATTGCTTATCAAGTATTACGGCAAAATCTTAAATCAAAATATTATAAAACTGCCTTCGACAAGCCCTGCCAACGCAAAATATAGTCTTGAACAACTAATTGTTGCGTGGGGGCGGATATTTGATAAAAGCAGCTTTGTTATTCTTTATCTGAATAATTGACGCCCATAGCGGTGCGGACCTGAACCATGGTTCTAGCCGCGGCTAGTTTAGCTTCGTTGATTCCTGTTCTAAGTACGTCGAAAATATGATCTCTTTTCAGACTAAAGCGTTTTTCGTGAATTGGGGTTAGCAAATTTTGCAAAACATCATTCAAAATTCCTTTTACAACTGTGTCCCCTAGACCGCCGCGTCTGTATTTGGCTTTCAGGTCCTCCACTTCGCCTTTGTCTGGATGAAATGCGTCGAGATAGGTAAACACCACGTTACCTTCGACCTTACCAGGATCGCTGGCGCGTATATGATCCGGGTCGGTAAACATAGAAAAGACTTTTTCCTTAATCACATTTGGCTCGTCAGAAAGAAAAATAGCGTTACCCAAAGACTTGCTGGCTTTGGCTTGTCCGTCAATACCGACCAACCTTGGGGTCTTACTTAAAAGCGGCTTGGATTCTTTCAGGCAATCAGTGTTGTAAATGCCGTTAAATCGCCGAACAATCTCATTGGCTTGCTCGATCATCGGAATTTGATCTTCGCCCACGGGAATCAGTTCTGCCTGAAACGTCGCAATATCAGCCGATTGACTTATGGGATAGCACAAAAAACCAACTGGAATGACGTCTCCAAAATTCTTTTGACGTATTTCTGCCTTAACCGTTGGGTTGCGTTCAAGCCTTCCAAGATTGACCAGATTAAGGAAGTATATCGTTAGCTCGGCAATCTCAGGAATCTGAGACTGTATAAATATAGTCGTTTTTTTAGGGTCAATGCCGACCGCCAGGTAATCGTAAGCAAGTTCATATACGCTGCTGCGTATCTTATCAGGGGTATCAAAGTTATCAGTTAGCGCCTGGACGTCGGCAATCATTACGTACTGTTTATGCTGATTTTGAAGATCTACTCGGTTCAGCAGCGACCCGATATAGTGTCCAAGATGTAAGCGACCTGACGGTCTGTCGGCAGTTAGGATTATTTTACCCATACCCTTACTCTAATTCTCCTTCTTTTGTCGAATTATAGCTGGCGACTGTCTGTAATTCTTTTATTGCCTTAAAACAGCCAAGCGATTTTCCCAGTATCCAGAAAATCAGCCCGCTAACCGTTACAATCATAACCACTGTCATGGTTTGCGCAAAACTGCCGTACACATAAAGATTGATCGTGTATAAGTCTATAATATATGCACTTGCTGCCATAACGCCCGAAGCAAGCAGTAACTTCAGGCAGACGATCCAACTTCTGCCAAGAATATGCAGCTGTTTCCGACGCACCATTGCTGCATATAAAACCGCTACATTTATCCAGGAAGAGGTCGATATAGCAGCCGCGATACCTACGTGCCCAAGTCCAATTTGGCTAAAGGCTTGAATAAAAAAGAACGCAGATGCGATATTGGCTGTCAGGGCGATACTGCCGGCTATGACCGGAGTTTTAATATTCTTTTGTGCAAAAAAGGCGGTAGAAAGTATTTTGGTCAGTATATAAGACGGCAGCCCTAAGGCGAAGGCAGTCAAAACCGGCGCGGCACTATGTATCTCAGCTGAGCCAAACTTGCCATGTCCATAAAAAGCCGCGGTAATCGGCTCTGCCAGAACTGACAGTACAACTGTCGCCGGAAGAATCAGGGCTAGTCCAAAAATAATACCCATATTAAACTGAGCGTTACCTTTCCTTAAATCTTTGTTTTGCAAAAATTTTGTCAGCGGCGGTAGCAACACTGTACCAAGAGACACCCCTATAATCCCGAGAGGAATTTGGTTAATGTGGTCGGTATAATACACGTATGAAACAGATCCCGACGGCAGAAATGATGCTAAACTGATACAGCCGATAAAAACGTTGATCTGCCAAACGCCAGCGCCCACTGCGCCAGGTATAATGCGCTTAATTATCGCAGCGGCTTCTGCTGATGGCTTTCTGGTTGTTATCCTGACATTTATTCCGCATCTGTTGACATTGATCCAAAGTATCATTACCTGCAGGATACCAGCCGTCATTGTCGCCCAAGCCATCATGTTTCCGACCTTTGGCAATTCGAAGTATCCAAAAAGCAGCGCCATAATCAGGCATATGTTCAACATCATCTGAACGGCAGCCGGTACGGCGAATTTATTGAATGCATTCAGTATTCCTCCAAACAAGGCCGCAATGAACGATGTAATGGCAAAAGGAAAACATATGTATCCAAATTCTACCGCATAGCTGTACTGCACGCTGCCAACGGCAAATCCCGGCGCCAGCGCCTTTATGAGGCTAGGGAAGCAAGATAGGCAAAGTACAGCAAAAATTGTTAGGATTAGCGCCAGTTGGGACAGGACTTGCGAAGCTAACACAGAAGCGGCAATTTTCCCGTCTTTGCTAAGTACGTTGACAAATCTTGGCAGAAAAGCGGCGTTGAATGCGCCTTCAGCAAACAGTTTTCTTAGTAAATTAGCAAGCTTGAACGCAACTGCAAACGCATCAGTAATCGGTCCAGCCCCCAGTACAGCCGTCTGCAAAGCGTCCCTTATCACGCTGGTTATTCTGTAGAGCGTTGTATAACCGCCTACGGTAAATATAGACTTGATTACATTCACTAAATCCGCCTCATACGCATATGTCTGCCTACTTTTCCGCTAGTTTATTTTTAACCTCATACAAGGCGTCAAGCGCTTGTTTTGGGGATAAATTATTTAAATCATACATTTCAAGCATTCCTATTATCTCAGAGTTATTGTACTGATCGTCTCTGTCTTGTGGTTCAGGCGCGTTGGTTGAAACTGAAACCGATTTGTCTTGTTCTATCTGCGACAGGATGTCCCTTGCGCGCTTAATAACCTCCGATGGAATACCGGCCATTTCCGCAACATGAAGGCCGTATGACTTGCTTGCAACCCCATCTAAAATCTCATGATGAAAGATAATTTTGCCGTTCCAATCCTGTATCTTAGGCGTTTGACACTTCACTCCGCTTAGGTGCTGCGCTGCATTGACGAGCTCATGATAATGCGTTGCAAACAAAGCTCTGCTGCGATTTTTATTGTGTATTTGCTCAAGAATCGCCCAAGCTAAAGACAATCCGTCAAACGTTGAAGTGCCGCGTCCCACCTCATCGAGAATTACAAATGAACGCGGTCCAGCCTGATGCAAAATAGCGGACGTTTCAATCATCTCTACCATAAAAGTAGATCGACCGCGAGCCAGCTCGTCGCTGGCGCCAATGCGGCTGAACAGCTTATCGACAACGCCTATGTGGGCTTGCTTGGCCGGAACAAACAAGCCAGATTGAGCCATAATTATTATAAGCGCATTTTGTCTAAGGTAAGTGCTTTTACCGGACATATTGGGTCCAGTAAGCAGGCTGACCCTAGTTTTATCATCAAAATAGCAATCGTTTGGCACGAACGTATTGCCGGATATATTATCTCGGCAAACAGCTTCCACAACCGGATGTCGACCTTGCTTGATGTACATGGATAAATCATCAGTTAATACAGGTCGGTTGTAGTCTTTTTTCTTGGCAACCAAGGCCGTCATGGACGACAGGTCCAAAACCGCCAGTGTATGAGCTAATTTCCTTAGATCTTCTGCGCGTTCAGCAGTTATCCTGATTATATCGTCAAATATTTTAAGCTCTAGGGCTACTGAAGCCTCATGCGATTGTTCTATTTTAAACTGAAGTGCAGCCAATTCAGCGGTCACATACCTAACCGCATTGGACAACGTCTGGCGGTGAGTAAACATATCTTCCGGCATATAATCTTGCTGAGTATAAGGAACCTCTACATACCAACCCCAGACATTGTTTTGACGGATTTTCAACGACGAAATTCCTGTCATGCGCGTGTATTTTTCTCTTAGATTCTCTATATGTTTGTGCGACTCGTCCTTCAGGGACCTAAGCTCATCCAGCTCGCTGTTATATCCTTGACGTATGAACCCGCCATCTTTGGTCAAGTAAGGGGGGACGTCGACAAGAGCCCGTTGAAGCGTCTCTTGAATATTTGAAATATCAGGGACAGACTCAATCAAATTGCCAACTTCTCCGGCGTCTTTCTCATAAACATTAACGGCTTCTGTTAGTTTTTTATAAAACCCATTAAAAGTTTCTAAAGCGCCCTTAATGTTACAAAGATCCTTTGGCGAAGCTCGCATGAACAGAACTCTGGATAAGGCCCGTTCTACGTCAGGGCATACTTTAAGGGATTCTCGTATATTGCCGGCAAGGCCAGGATTGCTTACAAAAAACTCAATCCCATCCAGACGACGATTCAGCTCTTGAACGTCGAAGATAGGGCTTGAAAGCCTGGATCTTAGAAGCCGCCCGCCTCCCGCATAGGCAGTTTCGTCAATACAATCCACAAGACTAGCCGACCCAGGCTGATTTGGGGTCAAAATTTCAAGATTTTTGCGTGTAGCCGCGTCAATCTGTACCATACGGTCAAGATGGGCTTTAAGCGGCGGGCTAAGCCGTGGAAATTGAGAACGTTGGGTAATCGTAAGATATTCAATCAATGCTCCGCTGGCTGAAATTTCTGCTTCGCTAAACCGGCCAAAGCTGTCGAGCGTTTTAACGCCGAAGACTTTCTCTAATCTGGATCGCTCTGTAATCGGCGCAAACTTGGTGTCTGGCACAGGGGTAATGCGTATCCTAATCGTCGTCATAACTTCGCTCAGCCATGGATCATCAGCGACGCTTTGTGGGCAAATGATTTCGCTGGGGACATATCTCGTAAGCTCGCTTAGCAAGTCGTCTTTTTTTACGGTCTCAACCAGAAACGTCCCTGTGGAAATATCGATAATTCCCAAACCAAAGGATTCAGCAATGTTTATTACCTTTGCGCCGGAGCTGCATGGCATAACCGAAATCAAAAAGTTGTTGACTTTGGCCTGCAGTAGCCCGTCTTCGGTAATTGTACCAGGAGTTGCAATTCTTACGACTCCGCGATTCATTACTGTTTTTGCTCCGCGTTTTTTTGCCTCTTGAGGCGTCTCTAGTTGATCGCAAATAGCCAGGCGAAACCCCATCTTTATAAGGCGCTGCATATAAGCGTCCAGATGTATCGCCGGAATACCGCACATTGGAATATCCTGCCCTCGGTGTTTACCGCGGTGGGTTAAAACTATATCAAGGGCAGCTGATGCGACTTTGGCGTCTTCAAAAAACAACTCAAAAAAATCACCCATACGGAACAACAACAAACAGTCGGCGTATTGCGATTTAACCTCGAAATACTGCTGCATCATCGGCGTATCGGTAGATGAATCTTGAAATAATAGTAAACCGTCGCTCATTTCACAAAAATTACAAATTGATAACCGCCAATGCCGACGGTATGCTGGCTACCATTCTAGTATAATTTCCAAGGCACAGTAAATGTCTAAGGTGTATTTCTATTACTCAGCGATGAATGCGGGTAAATCGACCAATCTTCTACAATCCGCATATAACTACGACGAGCGAGGGATGCAGTGCATACTTTTTACCCCTGAGCTAGATGACAGATTTGGTAAAGGCGTGATTGCATCCAGAATCGGCCTTTCCTCTCCAGCCGTGCCTGTAAGCAAAAATTTCGACTTATTTGCTTATGCTCAAGAGCAGCAAGCTTCTTTACAAAATTTGGCTTGTGTACTGGTTGACGAGGCTCAGTTTCTTACGCGCGAGCAAGTGCGTCAATTGACTGATATCTCTGACGTGCTGGATATTCCTGTCTTAGCCTATGGTCTTAGGACAGATTTTTTAGGGCAACTGTTTGAAGGAAGCAAGTGGTTGCTGGCCTGGGCAGATGAATTGCGCGAGCTTAAAGCAGTGTGTTTCTGTGGTAAGAAAGCGACCATGAACATGCGTCAGGACAAAAACGGCAAAGCGGTTATAGAAGGCAAACAAATCGATATAGGCGCAGAAGACAAGTATATAAGCCTGTGCCGCAAGCACTTTAAAGAAAAAGTAATTAGCAAGATTTGAATGCGAATACTGTTTTTTGGCGACATAGTTGGACGTAGCGGGCGCGAGGGGGTGAAACGAATTCTGCCTAAGCTGCAGAGTAAATTCTCACCCGACTTGGTAATCGCTAATGCAGATAATGCGGCTCATGGCTTTGGTATCAGCAAAAGCGTTGCCGAAGAGCTATTTGCCTTAGGTATCAATGTTTTAACTGGCGGCAATCACATCTGGGATCAAAAAGACTCCATTGGTTATATCACACAAACTCAAAGGATTCTTCGCCCGCTCAATTATCCAAACGGTACTCCAGGAGCAGGATATATCATTGCGAGAGCACACAGCGGCGCCGGCCAGATTTTGGTTTTACATCTTCAAGGACAGTATGAGATGCCTCAAAAGCTGGACAGCCCGTTCAGTTGCGCTGAACAAGTTCTGGAAAAGTATGCTTTAAAAAGAAATGTCGATGCAATTTTTGTGGATTTTCATGCAGAGATGACGTCAGAAAAGTCGTGTTTGGGAAATTTTTTAGACGGTAAAGTCTCAGCCGTTATAGGTACGCACACTCATGTTCCTTCCGCCGATCACAGAATCTTTCCCAACGGAACTGCATATATGACCGACGTGGGTATGTGCGGAAACTACGATTCGATCCTTGGTATGGAAAAGCAGATCTCAATCAACCGTATGGCAAAGCAGTTCAGCCTTCCGTACAACCGCTTAGCCGTAGCGGACGGCGAAGCAACTGTGTGTTGCGTAGTGATCGAAACAGACGATAAATCCGGACTGGCAACCTCTATCACTCCAATCCGATCTGGCAGGACATTAGTTTCCTTTAACGAAATTTAACTAAGAAATTTGTGGCCGTGCCTCCTTAAAAATCCAAATTTAAGTACTGGCGTTGCGTTAACTTTACATTAATAAATGCTGTATAAGTTTTAGAGAGTGTGGCCGTAAGAGTGATTGTAGTGCCTAGGTTTGTCATTAATGTCTTAGTTTTGTTAATTTTTCCTCATTTTGCATCGGCAAATCAGCCAATTGAGATGATAGTAGAAAACGAATTGATTGGTTTTTCCAATCTCATTTACAGCCATTTGATAGCTTTCTTTTTCCTTGCTGTAGCGCTGTGTGGAACTGTCTTTTCCTGGCTTATCTCGAAATTCATTATAAAAAAACGCCTGAATACACGAGTCAAGGCAAACGCTTGTCGAGCGCATATAGTTGAAGAATTTTTTATCGCTTGTAAGGACGCGGCAATTGCATTCTTGCCGGCATTGGCGCTGATTGCTGTGGTTTTTTTGATCGCGCACATATTCTGCACATACGCAGCCAGTTTGGTTATCATGGCTGCAGCCCGCACATGCGCTATATTGCTTTTCAGCTGCCTGCTGGTTCACAGGATTTTTGCGCCAAATCATACAAACGCGCGTCTTATCAGACTTGATGACAAAACTGCCAAAGTGGCAAGCACAACCGCAAATGTCTTTTTAGCTGTCGTTGCTACAGGTTGTTTATCTCAAGACCTAATTAGCCAAACTTGCTTATGGTTTTTAGAAACTTTCAGCGTCATATACGTCGTGTCAGTGTGCGCTTATATCGCCTTGGTAGCATACGGCTGTAACCGAAATATAGGCGATTGGCTTAATCGAAAAATAAACGCAGATAAACCGGGCAAACAAAAAACTTTGCTTGATACCCTGTACTATGTAAACAGGCATTGGGGACACATTTTAGCGCTGGTGACGCTGACCGGCGGGATACCTTGGTGCTTCAGCAAAAGCACTTCGGCAGTATACTTCGTCGTCAATCTTTCGTTGACGCTTTTCTTATTACTCTCCTTACAATATTCGCTGACTTTGCTGATTTTACAAAAGAACAAAATGATCGAGAAATCTGTCCGTGGAGTCTTGGGCGCGAAGTTTTCCTCTTATTCCAAACAACTAGAATTTGCTTTTATGGCGCTGTTTTGGTCTGCGTCAACGTTGCTTACCTCAAACTTGTGTGAAATAGACTTAGTTTCGTTTGCATCAAGTTACTACGCTTGCAAAGCTATTGGTATGGTTGCGGCAAACTTCATTGTGGTTGCTGCCATTTACCTGGTGTACATGGGGCTTGAGCTAGTTTTGGATTACAAAATTCGAATAAAACACGGTCGTAAATCGGACTTGCACAGCAAGACCATTATGCCTCTGTTTAAAAGCACGATGCGTATAGTCGTGTCTATCTTAGGCGCGCTTGTTATACTGTCGAACTTTGGGGTAAATATCGCGCCGCTTATCGCCGGATTTGGCGTATTTGGCTTGGCAGTAAGCTTGGCCGCCCAAGACATCATCAAGTCGTTCATTCAAGGGCTAGTTATCTTAGCTGAGGATAATTTTCTTCTCGGCGATCTTGTTAGAATTAACGATTTTGAAGGGTTTGTAGAAAATCTAACAATTAGAACCATTCATCTAAGGGAAAAAACCGGCAAACTAAACATCGTTCCTTATAACACTATCGTCGCTTACTGCAATCTGTCACGAGACTTTAAGCTTAATATATTCGATTTACGGCTAGATATGGGCGCAAATATCGACAAAGTTGCCTCGATTTTAAACGAATGCAGCAAGCGTATATCCAAAGATCCCGGGCATAATTTAAAGATTATAGAGCCAGCCCGTATCTTGGGCGTAAAGTCGATAGAGGGCAGAGATATAATTCTTCAGTGGGTCATAAAGACTTCTCCGGATCCGCTTGGATACATTGGCTTGAACATGAATAAGATGCTGAGAGCAAAATTGATCGAGGAAGGCATAAGCTTGCCCTCAGACGACCGCTTCTTACACTTTGACAAAGATAATCCGCTTTGTTTGCGTATGATGAATACAGACGCCGCAGGCGGAGGTAAAAAGAAGTGACAGATACGCTGCTTAACCCAACTTTATTCCTTCACTTGAAAAACTCTTGCAGAAAAAACATCTTCTCCTAATCTTACATTTGCCGAAATGCATATAGATTTTAGACTAGGACAGCCGTAAAAAGTCTCGTCTCCAACCTCTTTCACTCGTGAATTGGGCCTAAAAGTATACAGGTTTTCGCATCAAAGGCGCTCATTGAAATAGTGAACAAGATTTAGATGGACATTAGTTAAGCCGATCTTCAGGCAGGTTTTGGCAATAGTTTTTAAAAAATTGACAAAAGTATAATATTATGTTAAATATGTAAATAGTTAACCAATTGTTAATAAAGAGAATTATGAAAAACGTTATAATAATGACAGCGGCAGTAATTGCGTTGCTTACCACTGAAAATTGTACGCTAGCTTCATATGCCTATCGTGACGTAGGTGTAGCCAGTTACAACAGAATAGGAGCAGCACGTGGCGCTAATGTCACAATCGGAAACGGTACCGCTCCGCTACCTTCAAGTCGGCATCCTTCGAGAAAGATAATTTGTTTAAACGGAGACGTTATCGAAGTCCAAATGGTAGCAGGTCCACCACGTAGTACTAATACTATTACAGGTAGTCAAATACCTAGGATACTTAATAGCGAAGGTGGGCATAAATGCGTAAAATTTGTATACATTTCGAAAAATGTATGGATGATTGGCGCACGGTGTTTTTCAGAATTTAACAGTCTAATTGCTGTAACATTTGAGCGTGTATCGCAATTGACAAGGATCGAAGCACAGGCTTTTCGCAAGTGTCCTAGTCTGAAGTCTATATGTATTCCGGCAAATGTAGAGAGCCTCGGCTTCAGGTGTTTTAATGAATGCACAAGTCTAGGCGTCGTAACATTTGAGCCAGACTCACGAGTGAAAGAGATTGGAGACGAGACTTTTCACGGCTGTTCTGCTTTGGCACTTGTATGCATTCCGACAAATGTAAAGCGCCTCGGTAAAGGGTGTTTTATTGGTGCGTCAAGTCTGTGTGATGTAACATTTGGGCCCAACTCACAAGTGAAAGAGATTGGAGACGAGACTTTTTACGGCTGTTCTGCTTTGGCACTTGTATGCATTCCGACAAATGTAAAGCGCCTCGGCAGGTTGTGTTTTGCCGACTGTTCTAGCCTGAGATCTATATGTATTCCGGAAAATGTAGAGCGCCTCGGCAATAGGTGTTTTATTGGTGCGTCAAGTCTGTGTGATGTAACATTTGGACCCAACTCACAAGTGGAAAAGATTGGATACGAGACTTTTCACGGCTGTTCTGCTTTGGCACTTGTATGCATTCCGACAAATGTAAAGCGCCTCGGCAGGTTGTGTTTTGCCGACTGTTCTAGCCTGAGATCTATATGTATTCCGGAAAATGTAAGATTAGAAAGAGATGTTTTTCCTGCAGGAATTACGGTTGAGCATTATCCTACTGAACACTAAACCCAGGCAGCTTAGCGCCAATTTATAAACAGGATTGACGCTCAGCGCGCCTTGCCGGAGATCACGCCGTTATATCGCGCCAATACAAGCAAGGTTGATGGACTGGCTTTAAAGTGCTAGAAGTAATTCCCGCGGAGTGTAGCGCAGTCTGGTAGCGCATCGCGCTGGGGGTGCGGTGGTCGCGGGTTCAAATCCCGCCGCTCCGACCATTTTTGTTGGTAGCATTGCGTGTTAGTTTGTTGTTTTATTTTACTGGCCATTACTTTGGTTTGCGCAGCGGTTTATGATTCTACAACACGCAGAATCCCAAACATACTGACATTAATGCTAGCCGGTCTTGCCCTAGCTTACAGATATTTGCAAGGCAATTGGGCAGGTTTAATTTCACCTGTCCTAGTAGCCGTTACCCTGATTATCATTTTTCTGCTGTTCAGATATCTCGACAGAAATTGGCTGCTTGGAGGAGGCGATATAAAAATGCTTGTTGCAAGCTCTGTTTGGTTGGAGCCCAGCAATATTCCCTTATTTTTGGTGATAACCGGGTCTTTGGGCGTTTTGCTTGCGCTTATTTACAAATCGAAAACCTTTCCCTTTGCTCCGGCAATAGGTGGAGGGTTGCTTTTAGCCTTGACTGCCGCTAGTTTCAGCGTTTGGGACCATGCTTCTTCGCTTGCTTGCGCAAAAAATGTTAACAACGCCACCATAAACCCTGCTAGTAAAAGAGACGCTATGAAAAAAGAGAACACATTTAAGTGCTTATACATAAAAGCAAAAAGCCAGCCGCCTAAAAAGATTATCATTGTTATGCATGGATATGGGGCGGATGCGGATAACATTGCACCGGTCGCTCAAGCGATGGCCGACGCCGTAAGCGATGCAGACGTATTTGTGCCGGACGGCTTTGATCCCTGTGAACAAAGCCCGACGGGCTATCAGTGGTTTGCTTTAAAAGACTGGGACGAATTAGAGGAACTGAAAGCCGGAATTAATGAAGCGGCAAGAAAAATGAACGCGAAAATAGACGCTTTGCTTAAGGAATATAAGCTTGATGATTCTAAGCTTTATTTAGTTGGTTTTTCGCAAGGGGCCATGATGGCTTTGCATATAGGGTTGCAGCGCAAAGTAGCGGGCATTGTCGGCTTTTCAGGGATGTTGGTGGACGAAAGTGCGATCAATGATGAAAAGGGCGCAAGAACTTCGATTCTGCTTTTGCATGACAGTCGAGATATGGTTGTACCGACCTCATTTTGCACTGCAGCGGAAAGACGTCTTAAAAAGGCCAATATTTCGGTAAAGACGATTATTTCGCAAGGCTTCGGGCATTCTATTCCTCAGACCGCTTTAAGAGCGGCTTGTGACTTTCTTAAAAACAACCGTCGATTATGAGCTTTGAAAAGACGGATCATGCACATTGCATAACTTGGGATAAATTTGGACAATGCCTGGTCGAGTGGGGTTTTATAAGGCAGGATCAGGTTGATGTTATCTTGCTTGAACAGAAGAAAGAAGGCCAATTGTTCGGTGATTTGGCAGTCAAGCTTGGCTTCATTGACGAGGGGTGGCTGACTAAAGCAACTGCGCGGTATTTCGGACTTTCGTTTGTTGACCTGGATAATCAGCCTATAGACGATGAACTATCCTGTGTATTAACAGAACCATTTACACGTAAACATCAGATAATTGCCTTTGCTTTTGAAAACGACGCTGTGTGCGTAGCGCTGTCCGATCCTGGAAATGTAGTTGCCAAAAATGAAATCGAACAGCTTTTAGCCGGCAAATCCGTTAAATTCTTTTGTGCGTCAACGGCGCAGATAAAACACGCGCTTGATGATCAGCGCGTCAGGCACTTAAAACTTAGCCATAAGAATGCATCAAAAACTGTGGATGAAATCTTGGTATATGCATCAAAGAATAATGCCAGCGATATTCACTTCGAGACATTGCAAGACGTAGTCCGTATACGAGTGCGGATAGACGGTATTCTTTCTTTGTATAAAGAAATACACATAGAATCCTGGCCGCAAATCAAAGGAAGAATCAAAGTCCTAGGCAATCTTAATATTACTGAGTGCCGTATGCCCCAAAGCGGCCATGCTAACGTTATCTTGAGTAACCGCAGCGTTAATTTGCGTATAGCTACGCACCCCAGCGTGTTTGGCGAGGCAGTTGTGGTAAGGCTGTTGGATCTTAATAACGACTTACTGTCTTTGCCAAAGCTGGGGTTTCCAGGCGATATAACCGCGGCTTTAAAACAAATTATTTCCAGGCCCTCAGGTTTGTTTATTATTGCCGGACCAACCGGAGCCGGTAAAACAACAACGCTTTATGCCTTGATACACGAATTGAAAGGCAAAAAGCTCAACATCATGACGCTCGAAGATCCGGTGGAGTACCAAATGCCGGGGTTGCGTCAATTAGATCTGCGCGAGGAAGGAATATTGACGTTTGCAGAAGGCATAAGATCAGTTTTGCGTCAGGATCCTGACGTTATATTAATAGGCGAAATCAGAGATGAAAACACTGCCGCGATGGCCGTAAGAGCCGCCTTAACCGGAAGATTGGTCATGGCCACCATTCACTCTGTCGATATACTGGGCGCTTTCCCTAGGCTGATGGATCTAGGGGTAACTTTGCATGACTTGTCGTGCTGCTTGGTTGGGGTAATGTCTCAACGTCTTTTGCGGAAACTATGCCAAGATTGTCGAAGAAACGGCCAAGAATGTGCCGCTTGCCATAGGTTAGGATACGCTGGACGTGTGGCTATACCCGAATTGTTCATTGTAAATGATGACGTAAAAAGAATTATGGTACAGCCAAATTTTGAAATGAAGGCATTTGCCAGTGTAATATGCGCATACTTCAACAGCATGATGAGCTACGCTCTCAGCCTGAGGGACAAAGGCGTTACAGACCAAAGTGAAATAGACCGCGTGTTTGGCGCTCAAAGCTATCGTATGCTGCAGGCTCAAAAAGCTTAAAATTTACTTCTGGGTTTGGGGCGCGCAATTGTGTATCATGAGGTGATTTTGTTTAAACGCCAGTAATGAAAGCAAAGAATTTTCGCATATTTTGTCTGATGTTGGCGCTTGCCTTCTCAGTTGCTTGCAATAAGGAAAAGCCTTATGAAGAAAAATCAGTCTACGCAATCTACACAGAAGGCTTAGAGGCTTTTAAAAAGAAAGATTTCTATGACGCGGCTAAAGCGTTTCAAGAAATTGAGCGTCAGCATCCGTATTCTGACTGGGCGCCAAAAGCTCAGCTGATGTCGGCCTTTTGCTATTATATGGACCGTAAATATGACGATTCGATCCGTATTTTAAATGCGCTGATCAGCTATTACCCAAACTATAGATATATAGACTATGCGCAGTATCTGCTGGCGACAAGCTATCTTCAACAGGTTCCAACCGCAGACAGAGACGTTGCAGATGCAATAAGGGCGCGTGACAGTTTCATCGAACTTTCCAAGCGTTATCCAAACAGCACATATGCACAGCAGGCAATTAAAAATGTCGAGCTGTTGGATAGCATTCTAGCTGCGCATGATATGCATATCGGCAGGTATTATCAAAGCCGAAATAACGCTATGGCGGCGCTAGAGCGTTTTAGGGTAGTTATAAACTCATTTGCACATACTGATCAAATCAGCGAGGCTTATTTTCGTGTGATGGAATGCTATCTTTGCCTCGGGATAATCGAAGAAGCTCATCGTTATTACGAAGAGATGACCAGAAACACAACAGAGTCAATTTGGACTGCTAAAGCCAGAAAGCTTCTTCGTAAGTAAGTCATGCTCAAAAGCGTAGCTGTACGAGACTTCATCTTAATAGATGAGGTTCTGTTGGATTTTTATTGCGGCATGACTGTGATAACCGGCGAGACTGGCGCCGGGAAATCTATGCTGCTCAGCGCAATTGAGTTTGCTCTAGGCGCGAGAATTGAAACCAAGTTAATTCGTCAGAAATGCGATAGCACGTCGGTTACGATTGAATTCGACAATATACCTAGCTCTGTCGCAAATTTACTGAATAGCGCCGATATTGACGCAGAAGGCAATTTGATTATAAGAAGAACTCTGTCTTTGGATGGTAAAAGCAGGGTATTTATAAACGATCAGGTTGTAAGCGCCAAATTTGCACAAAGCGTATTTACTGACCTTTTAGAAGTTCATGGACAGCGCGACAGTATATTGTCCGCCGATACGCAGCTTATGGCGCTAGATCGATTTGCCGACGCAAGTTTAGAGCGAAAAAATCTGGCTGATATCCATACCAGCAAAACCCAAACGCAAAACGAACTCGATTCTGTTGACGACGAACTTGAACAGATTGCTAAAGAGCAAGACTATATAGCGGCTTGCATAAAAGAATTAGAAAGCGCAAACCCAACCGAAAATGAAGAAGCAGGACTACTTCAACAACGCTTGGCAATTAAAAACGCCGCAAAGCTTAAAGAGCTTGTTTTGGCGACCGAAACCCTTTGCGATATCAGCAATTTTATAGAGGCGCAGAAACTTGTCGCTAGGGGTATTGAGCTTCATCCAGGCTTGAAGAATGTGTCTGAGGCAATTGAAGCGGCTGTTGCTTCTGTTGACACGGTGTTGGTAAAGCTTGAGGCAATACGCTGTGACGTCGATTTGCAAGATAAATCTGCGGATGAAATCGAAGGTCGCCTGATGCTTTTAAGAGATCTCGCCCGTAAGCATAATTGCAGCATAGATTTGTTGCCCAAAATTCTTGAGGGTATGAAAGCAAAAGCCTTTGAGATTACAGCTTTAATAAAAAAACACGATCAAATAAAAGTTACGCTAAGCGATATAACCTGCCAGTACAACGAACTAGCGAACAAAATTACAATCAAAAGACAAGAGGCGGCGTTGAAGCTATCCAATCTTGTTAATGCTAATCTATCGGCATTAAGGCTTGCTCAGTGTAAATTTCATGTTCTAGTGGAAAGTACACAAAAAGCGACGGCAACCGGTAATGATACCATCACTTTTTTGGCAAGCACCAATCCCGGATTACCAATGACCAAGCTCGATAAAGTTGCTTCGGGCGGAGAAGCTATACGTATTATGCTCGCAATCAAAGTCGCTTTAGCTGAAATCATGGATATTCCAACCTTCATTTTTGATGAAATTGATTCTGGTACCAGCGGAGTTGCCGCCTCTGCTATTGGATCTATGTTGAATTCTATGTCCAAGCACAAGCAAGTGTTTACAATAACGCACTCGCCGCAAGTCGCCGTACATGCCGAAAAACATTTGCTGGTCAAAAAATCTATGTCCGACAATCAAAACATAACCACAATAGGCTACGTTGATGGACAAGACAGACTAGAGGCTGTTGCGAAAATGCTAACCATGGATGATGAGGTTACAAGTGAAGCCTGCTCCGCGGCAAATACTTTGTTTTTTGCCCGTAAAGTTCAAGCTGACCAATAGTTGGTATGCAAGTTTCACATTACTAAGCAGAAAGCTACGGCCCCGGTAACAATTATAAGCGGAATCACTATTGTTGTTACAAAAATATCCTTATAAGACTCTTTAAACGTAAGGCTGGTTATCGTCATTACAGAGATAATTGCCCCGTTACTTGGAATCGAATCAAACACACCAACTGACATAGAGGTGATTCTGTGAACAATTTCCATATCTACGCCCAATAAGGTTGCCGACTTATACAGCGCCTCACCCATATTATCTAAAACCATGCCAAGTGCTCCGCTGGCCGATCCGGCGCAAGCAGAAAGAACCATCGAGGTCAGCGACGAGGACAATATAGGATTGCCAACCGCAAAACTGGCCAAGAGCTCTTTTAAGGCAGTAAATGCAGGAACTGCAGATACAACAGCACAATATCCCATCACTGAAGCAGTGCTAACGATGGGAGTAAGGGAAAATTCTGCGCCTTTGTTAACTATTTTTTTTATGCCGCTTAGAGTTCGATAACTGGACGCCAATATTGCGCTGATCCCCATCAGTAAACCTATAGATATATATATGTTACTAACAAATGTGTTTATATCTGATGCGGCATATTGCCTTTTAAGCAGAAAATCTCTATCTGGGATTAGATCAATATAATCTGGCAGCAGTAATCCAACGGCCACTATTATCACTAAAGGAAGTACGGCGACGGTGAAGCTGTTACTTGAATCTAAAAGCTCTTGCTCTTTGAACAAAAAATCTTTGACATAACCTTCTTCAAGCAAATAGGCTTGCTTTACTCGGTAATTCAACCAAAGCATTCCCAGAATGAACATAGCCGAACCGCATATAATGCCCAGTGTAGAAGCCGCGTAAATGTCGGTATGAAAAAAGCTTGTCGGCATCACGTTAGCAGCCGTTAACGAACCGGGGAAAGCCGTCATCGTAAAGGTGAAAGAACCAAATGATATAGTTGCAGGTATAAGCCTTTTTGGAATGTTCGCGCATTGGAACAAAGGTTTTATAACCGGGTAGGTAATAAATGCGATGACAAACAAGGATAAGCCAGAATAAGTCAGTACAGCGCAAAGCAGTAACGTGGACAAAATCGCCTGCTCTCGCCCTACTTTTTCAGCGAGCCAGTAGGCAATTACTTTACTGTAACCGCTTTCTTTCATCAGATTGCCAAAAATACCGCCAAGCAAAAAAATCGGGAAATAGAGCACAAAATATTTACTGAGCGCAAAGAGCAGCACTTGAATATACTTAACTTCGTCAGTGATTTTTCCTCCGCTTAGAATAACTAGCAAAAGCGTGCAGAAAGCAGAGAACAGCAGTATTGTGTTCCCCCGATAAACCAGGTACGACAAAAGAGCCGTAGTGGCAAATATACTAATTATCGAGAGCATCGTGTAAAGTGCTAACTATATTTAACCCGTGTTAACAAGGCCATTATGAGCAGCAAAGATAATAAAAGTCTTAACGTGACCAAGCTTTGCAAACGGCGTGGAGTACGAACTTTGCTGGTGTTTTTGGCTATTGCGGCTATGTTTTTAATGGGCAATTCGTTGCGTCCACTAAATTCTCCTGATGAAGCGCGTTACACGGAAATCCCACGTGAAATGCTGGTTTCGGGTGATTTTATAACGCCGCGCCTTAATGGTGTTAAGTATTTCGAAAAACCTCCACTTTTCTACTGGATGCAGGCCAGCGCAATAAAGTTATTTGGCATAAGCAATTGGTCAACCAGATTATGGCATATGGTCATTGGTGTTTTAGGCTGTTTTTCGGTGTTTTTGGCTGGTAAATTTTTGCTTTCCTGGCGCGTAGGAGCGCTTTCAGCCGCTACTTTAGCCAGCTGCGTAATCTACTATGCTTTGGCGAAATTCGTTTGCCTGGATATGATATTTTCCGTTTTCTTTAGCATTTCGCTGCTTTGTTTTATGTCGGCTTTTAATAAAGCTAGCGAAAGTAAACGCCTATTCAACACATTGGTTTATGGCGGCTTTGGCTGCATGGGGCTTGCTTTTCTAACCAAAGGGCTGATTGCAGTTGTGCTTCCCGGTATTATCATGGGCGCGTTTATATGTGTTACCCGTCAATGGAGGTATCTTGGGCTTATTAAGCATCCCGGCGTGCTGTTGTTTTTTGCAATAATTTTACCCTGGCACATAGCTGTGGCGGCTAAAAATCCTGATTTTAATTATCAGTACTTTATTTACGAACACTTTATTCGCTACACAACCACGATTCATAATCGCTTTCAGGCATGGTGGTTCTTTCTGCCGATAACCGCAATAGGGATTATGCCATGGACCGGGGTTTTATTGGCGGAGTGTTCAAGCGTCGTAACAAAAATAAAGATCATCGACAGAAACATGTTGTTCTTGTTGATATGGTTTTTTGCGCCAATTATTTTCTTTTCATTCTCTGGATCCAAATTGATTCCTTACATACTGCCGGCAATTCCTGCGGCGAGCATCATTGTCGCCATAAGATTAGACAAGCTTATGGAAGACCAAATTTTAAACATTCCTTGGTGGTGCGTGCTGATTGACGTAACACTGGGATGCGGCGCATTATTCTTTTTGGCGCGAGAGGGGTTTCAAGACTATAAGCCGCCGGAGCTTGTATATATGTTGGTTTTTGGAGGCGGCATTGTATTGACTGCCATCGTCCCGTATTTCACCAAAAAGGCCCGATCTTTCGTGACGTATAGGCTGATTTTTATATGCTGCGCATATACTTTCTTAAGTTACGCGATTCCTTCTGTCCAAGAAAACAATAAACCAAGTATTGCGCCTCTGATAAAGGCCATCCAGGCCAGCAAAGCAAACGACGATCTGGTATTTTGCTTCTATGGCTATTACCAAGAGCTTCCGCTTTATATGGAAGAGTTTGTCGGTCTTGTTGAAAGCTGGGATGAGCTTGAATTTGGGGCTTATTCAGAAAAGGCATTCGATAGGTTTTTAACTTTTCAGCAGTTTTGGGATCTTTGGGACAGAGAAAAAAGGATTTTTGTGATTATGAAAATACGAAATTATGAAATGTTTTGGAAAAACCGAAGACATAACGTGCTCGCTTGTGATAGAAAAAACATAGTCTTAACTAATCGCTGATAATGGAAAAGTTGTTTCTTGTCTGTTTGCTTGCGTTTCAGATCACGCTAAATGCAGGAACGCAAATCATCCTGAAAAGCGGAGTTAACTCGCTGTCGTTCGATCTTGCCAAGCGAAGTTTGCTTCAAATTTTGTTTGAGACCATTACCAATTGGTATGTTGTGATTGGCGTGTTTTGCTATGCCCTAAGCTTTGGCATTTGGCTTTATTTGCTTTCCAAGCTGGAAGTCAGCTACCTTTACCCAATGGGAAGTATATCATATGTCATTGCGGCTGTCGCTGGGCACTATTTACTCAAAGAGAGCCTTTCGCCTGTACGAATTGCCGGCATATTAGTAATAGTTATCGGAGTGTGTTTAGTTGCTAAAAGCTAAAAAACAAAATATGCATAACGAAGGTTTTATTCCTCTTTCAATTCCGTCTATAGATGAAGAGACCATAGAGGAAGTCGCCAAGGTTTTACGGTCCGGTTGGTTGACAACCGGGTCGATTAATGAGCGTTTTGAACGCGCTTTGGCTGATTATATGGGCGCGCCTCTTGTTATGACGACAACCTCCGGGACGGCGGGAATCCATCTGGCGATTGTGGCGTCCGGTATAGAGCCCGGCAGTGAAATCATCACAACGCCATTTACTTTTGTTGCAACCGCTAATGCTATCGTTCATGCAGGTTGTGTGCCAGTGTTTGCTGACGTCGATCTCAATACCTTGAACATCTCTCCCAAGGCCATTGAGGATAAAATTACCAGCAAAACCAAAGCAATCATGCCTGTTCATTATGCCGGCGTTCCGGTAGATATGGACGCTGTCTACAAGATTGCCGCATCGCATAATCTTAGGGTTATCGAAGATAGCGCGCACGCCTTTGGCTCAAGCTATAAAGGCAAAAAGATTGGCAGTTTCGGCGATATTCAGGTATTCAGCTTTCATCCGATAAAAAACATAACTACTGGCGAGGGAGGCTGCGTGGTTTTCCGCAACGAGCAAGAAGCCGACCTGTTTGCTCAGATGCGGTTTCATGGCATAAATCGCTCAATCTGGGACAGATTCAAAAAACAAAGCGGAAGGCTTGATTATGATGTTGTGTGTCCTGGCTATAAACTTAACATGTCTGACATACAGTCTGTTATTGGGCTGTATCAGCTAAAGCGAGCGAACGAGATGAATAATCGCCGTCGTGAAATCTCCGCGAAATATTCGTCCGCCTTCGAGAACTGGGACAAAGTTTTTGTGCCGGACAAGGCTTTGTACGATTTTACGCGCTCGGGCCATTTGTTTCCGGTGTTAATTGACCTTAAAAAAACCAGCCTCAGTCGAGATGAGATTATAGCCCGCCTAAAAGAACACAATATCGGCAGCATAGCCTACTACTATCCTGTACATCTGTTTACTTACTACAGAGAAAAATTTGGTTATAAACTAAACGACTTTCCAGAGGCTGAGGACGCTGGTTGCAGGGTGATTTGCTTGCCGGTTTATCCTGACATGACAGATGATCAGCAAGATTTTGTTATCGCTACATTTAAAAAGATTCTAAAAGAATGATGCTTAGGAAAAAAACTACGCCTTATATCTCCGTAGTGGTGCCCGTGTACAATGAGGAGGAGAGTATAAACGAGCTGTTTGACCGCTTGTTCGGGACTTTGAACTCTACGGGTAAAAGCTATGAGATAATATTTGTAAACGACGGCAGCAAAGATCGCTCTACACAGATACTTGCAGACATTTTCCATAAACACAAAGATGTTGTACGGGTGATAGAGTTCAACAACAACTATGGCCAGTATATCGCCATTTTTGCTGGGTTTGAGCACGTTCGCGGTCAGGTCATAGTCACCTTAGACGCCGATCTTCAAAATCCACCCGAGGATATATCAAAACTGCTGGTCAAATTTGATGAAGGTTATGACCTTGTTGGCGGGTATCGAGAACATCGTCAGGACAGCTTTTACAGGACTTACGTGTCCAAGTTCGTAAACGGAATGCGGGATAAGCTGACCGGACTTCATATGCGCGATCATGGCTGTATGCTTCGCGCCTACAGCCGCAATATTGTCGATCAGGTAATAAAAACCCGCGAGGCCTTTACATTTATAACGGCTATGGCTCAGAAATTTTCTAAAAATCCAATCGACATTCCGGTACGCCACAGTAAACGCAAACGCGGAGCATCGAAATATAATCCGTATAAATTGATTAGGATTGGGTTTGATTTGTTGACAGGGTTCTCATTGATTCCCCTGCAAATGTTTACTTTAATCGGAGCTCTTACGTCTTTGTTCAGCGGGACACTAGTTGTCTACTTGGTGATTAGGCGTATTTTCATCGGACCTGAGGTCGAGGGAGTTTTTACTTTGTTCGCTCTCTTGTTTTTTATGATGAGCGTTCTGATAACCGGCATAGGCCTTATAGGGGAATACGTGGGAAGGGCTTATCTTTCGCTATGTAATCATCCTCGATACGTAATAAAAAAAATAATTGAGAAATAGGGTTAACACATGAAGGTTTTGATACTTGGCGTCAATGGCTTTATCGGCAGTACGCTAACAGAAAAAGCTCTTAAGGATACCGACTGGCAGCTTTATGGCATGGACCTAAGGTGCGATTGGCTTAAAGATTTCTTATCCAATCCACGCCTTACCTTTCAGGAGGGCGACATCACCATTCATAAAGAATGGATTGAGTACCACATTAAGAAATGCGACGTTATCTTGCCTTTGGTGGCTATCGCCACTCCGGCAACCTACGTAAGCGATCCCCTACGCGTATTTGATTTGGATTTTGCCGCCAATCTTGAAGTAATCAAGCTAGCGGCCAAACATAAAAAGCGTATCATTTTTCCATCCACTTCCGAAGTTTATGGTATGTGCCAAGACTCAGAGTTTAAGGAGGAAGAGTCTAATCTTATCGTAGGCCCAATCAACAAGCAGCGGTGGATATACTCCTGCTGCAAGCAACTGCTTGATCGAGTGATATACGCTTATGGAATCAGAGATAGCCTCAGCTATACATTGTTTCGTCCATTTAACTGGATCGGCCCCAGACTCGATTCTATTGACAAACAAAAAAAAGGCGGATCGCGCGCGCTTAGTCAGTTCATAAGCAACATCCTTTATGACGGTGAAATCAAACTGGTTGATGGAGGCAAGCAAGAGCGTTGCTTCACCTACATTGACGACGGCGTGTGTGCCTTGATGAAAATTATAGAAAACAAAGACGACTGCGCCAAAAGCAGAATATTTAACATAGGCAACCCGCATGAAAGATACTCGATTGCCGAACTGGCTGAGAAACTGTTAGAGGTTGCCGTTACCATTCCGCAGTTGAAAGACAAGGCGTCGCGGACAAAAATTATCTCTGTGCCAGGCAATGATTATTACGGAGGGTCCTATCAGGATACCAATCACCGAGTGCCATCGATTGAAAATGCCAAAAAGTATCTCAACTGGCAACCAACGACCGGGCTTACTGAGGCCATAAAACGTACGTTAGAGTTCTATTTTTAGATTGCAACAAATTCCCTAGCACAGTAGATTTTGCTGTTAAATGCCGGGCTAGCTCAGTTGGTAGAGCGGCTGATTTGTAATCAGTAGGTCGTTGGTTCAAATCCGACGCCCGGCACCAGCAGATTAGTTGGGGTTTAAGTGGTTATGATGGTTGAGTTGGAAATGTATGTTTTGGATTTTGTCCAACTATTGTCCAACCTTTTATGGAAGAGTCGCTAAAGTTTTTATGGGATTTAATTATATTGGTTAGGATTGATTAATGCTATAGGTTTATTGATTAGAGGGCGGTTGGGGCAGATTCCACAAATCTTCAACGAGTGAACAAAGAGAAGCACGTGTGTCAAACGAACTACCAGCTGAGTTGCCTTCATACATTACAAAGGAGGACTACGACCAGCGCTATCAAATTTTCGATGAAGTGTTAGAAACACATGAGGCCATTGCTGATGAATCTCATTTTTATGACTTAGCTATATGGCTGATTAACAAGAAATATAGAGAACAAGCAGAGAAAGCGGCGGAAGAAGGGGGTGAATTGTCACGAGATTACGCTCATTTATACGGATATAAGGTTGGCGTATGTTATCCGGCCGCTGATGAGAAGGCAGTTTGGGACAACATGGAGTTTTTTCTCAACGCTCTGCCGGGAAAGAAAGAGTTACTTAAACAAAGGACTGATAATTTTAAAAAGTTTCTAGATGATTGTAGAGACAACTCTAATAAGATCTTAGCGTGCATAAAAGAAAAGGGGCTGTGCGATGCCATCAGCTGCTTTATTACCGATAAAACCAGATCTGCAGATGAAGCCAGGAATAATATTGCGTGTAGGCTAGGGCGAGTATTACTCAGAAGGGAAGACGTTTCTACAGAGCATATGGCTTATTTATATCCCTTGGAAGACAAGTATCGTCATATGAGCACATATAAGAAAGATGACCTGCCTTACATATGTTATGGAGTATCGCTAACAGTTGCTAAACCACATTGTTGGATTTTAACACCCGAGATTCCACCCAGTTTTGATAAATTGATTAATGATATTAGAGAAATCATAGATTCAGCGACGGAATCCGGTGAACTTCCCGTTAAGTATAATAAAGTGATGGCAAAGGATTTTGTTTTATTCATCAGAAGAAATAAAGAGACAGATTCGGATTTTCCTATACCTCTTCCTGAGTGGTTGAGAAAGAAAGCTAATATTACAGACTCATCTGAAAGGTTAAGTCTGCCAGAACTGGATTACGTGAGGTTTATTAATTATTCGGCTACAGAAAAGTTTAAAGGAATCAGCGCTATTGCAATCAAAGACCTAGGCTCTGCGAAAAAGGTGGTTGATGTTCTTAAAAAGCAAGGATTCTCGGTTACTTACAAAGAAGACAAAAGGCTCCTTGTCTTTAGTTTTCAAAGTCACAAAGAGGGAACAGACTCGTTTGGTATGGAAGAAGTAGAGATTACGCTGAATCTCTTGAAGCAGATTATTACCCTTCTCAAAGGCAGCAAGAAATGCCTAGAAAAGATCCGTAAATAAGCCTTAGTGCTTAACGCAGCTAACGACCGCCGTAAACAAGCAATTGCATTGTTGTAGCTTTGCAACATGCCGACTTATGTCAAAAAATCTGCCTGTTGCAGTCATTGATACGCTGAGATTTAACGACGGTCGTTTATCAATTTTATTTTGAAGTATAGCAATCTAAAACGCAGGCTAATACTGGCTTTGATTGACTATGCATGAACGGCGGTCGTAACGACGGTCGTTAAACAGGCATCAATCAGGCATCAATTTTGCACTTTTCCTGGGGTTCATCAATGTATACTGTTGCTGTCTCACCTAAATTAAATAGGTGTTTTATAAGAGGTTTCATATGAATTTTAAAGATTTGTTCAAGGATTGGAAATCTGAGTGGATAACGAGAGATGAGTTGTTCAAGGTGACTGGAGGGATGCTGAGGGCGACGACGCTCAGGACCTACGATAGTCAAGGCAAGGGGATAAAGGGGAAGGAGAGCATTGGGCCTAAGCAAGTCGCATATCCCGTTAAAGAGGTAATAGCTTACATGGAGTGCAGGGCAGCCAAGCAATCCAACTCACCTCTGACTGCCAACTTTTGTGGAGGGCAAGACTCTGTCACGAATGCCCAGAGTAATGACAATGATTAATAATCTGGACTTATCCTCCTTTAAGTCTGGCATACGCTTGTCTTCGTTGTTTTCGTCGGTGACGAAGGTTGAGAGGCAAGGCAGTCGTTTATTTGCGTCTTGCCCCTTCCATCAAGAAAAAACTCCATCTTGTAAGATTGATGACGAGAAGGGGTTCTTTTACTGCTTTGGGTGTAGGGAGCATGGAGACGTATTTGCCTTTCTTCAGAAAACGGGAAATTTATCGTTTCCAGAGGCAGTGGAGAGGCTTGCTAGTATGGCAGGAGTTGGTGTTGACTGCCGTCGTAGAGGTAGTTTTAGCTATGAACCGAGTAAGGCTGAGCTGGCTGAGTGTAGGAGGCAGCAGGAAGCTGTCAGACAAGAGCGGCAAGTTGAGCAGAAGAGAAGCTGGGAAGAGGCAGCAAGCATCGCTGAGCGGGTGTGGGCTGAGAGTATTTCGATTGAAGGCACAGCTCACCCTTACTTAGAGGGGAAGGGAGTTGACGCTTTTGTACTGAGGCGGACCGTGGAGGACTACGAGTTTACCTCAGCTAGTGGAGGCGGTCTTGATGTTTTTGCTGGCTCATTGGTAGTTCCCTTGTGTGATGAGAATAGCAAGCTGTGGAGCTTACAGTTTTATCCACCGAGGAAGAAGGCTGATGAAAGCAAGTGGCCTCGGTTCTTCATGCCTGGCGGTAGGATTAAAGGCTGCTTCTATCTTCTAGGAGGCGAGTCTGAGAGGTTGTTGCTGGCGGAGGGCTATGCGACGGCTGCCTCTGTCCACATGGCCACAGGGGAGCAGACTGTGGTGTGCTTCAGCAGTGGAAACATGGCTGCTGTAGCATCTGCGCTGAGAAGAAAGTATCCGGCTTGCGATGTTTTCACGTCAGCAACTGCAGGAGCTGAGGCGGCTAGGGAAATAATAATATGCGCTGATGCAGATGAGGCTGGACTGAAGGCAGCTAAGGCTACTGGGGTGAAGTATGTGTATCCAAAGTTTGATGATGGTGGAATTGAGAGATTTAGGAGCTTGGCAGGCTCTACGACGTCAGTCCAGCCTGACGCTCGCCCGTCAGACTTTAATGATTATGCGAATGTTTATGGTTTTGAGGATTTAAAAAAATGTCTGATGAAAATATAAAAAGCGCCCCCGCTGGGAAGGTGGGGGCCTATACTAAAACCAGTTGTGATTCTATCACCTCTGCGGAGAGTTTCCAACATTCTGTCGGTGTTCCTGATGACCCTGCCAATGATGTTTCCACTGATAAGAAGTTGCAGGGGCCTGGCATTGAGGTTTGCGAAGGAACGCTTGATAAGCGGGATAATACCTATGGACTTCCATCTAACGCAATATCACCAACGCAATATGATGCTCATGGCTATTACCG
The DNA here is from genome assembly GCA_031267535.1 of Holosporales bacterium. Lineage (GTDB taxonomy): Bacteria > Pseudomonadota > Alphaproteobacteria > UBA3830 > JAIRWN01 > JAIRWN01. The sequence goes on from JAIRYS010000010.1 coordinate 62,711, forward strand.
CAAAGAAGATGGTTCGTTGTGGAAGAGAGGAGAAAACGGCAAAGAAGATATCTGCATCAGCGAGGACCATATAGAAGTTACGGCTTTAAGCAGAACGCTCGAAAGTGACGAATGGAATGTTCGAATAGAGTTCAAGAACTTAGATGGCCATAGTCAGACTATTGATATGCGCCGCTCAATGCTCTTAGACAATAAGGAGCCGTTAAAAGCTTTAGCGGACAGGGGCTTTGCTGTTCCTGTCCACTCTCAGAAGCATATATCAGCTTACTTACAAGAAGCTAAGCCAACGCGTCGGATTAGGCAGATTAATAAGACAGGTTGGATTAATGACCGCGAATACATATGTCCGTCATTTCAGGTTACACGTCCTGATAACAAGGAGGAGTATGAGCTGATAGATACCATCTCTACGACGTCAGTCCAAAACGAAGGCTACGGTATCAGCGGTACTCTTGCGGAGTGGCAGGAGCATATAGCTGAGTACTGCGTTGACAACCATATTCTGACGTTATCTTTGTGTGTTGGCTTATCAGGGCCATTGCAGAGATTCTTTCCTCATATAGGGACGACGGTTGTTAACCTGATAGGTAAGACTTCTTCAGGCAAGACGACTGCTCTTCGAGCGGCAGCGTCTTTGTGGGGAAGTCCGAAATACGTCAAGCAATGGAGAACTACTGACAATTCTCTTGAAAGCATAGCGGAGGCGCATAACGACGGCTTGTTAATCCTTGATGACCTAGGTCAAGTAGACGCTAAGAAAGTTGGAGAGATTGCCTATATGCTGGGAAACCAGAGGGGCAAAGGGCGGTGCAATGCCGACTCATCCTTAAAGAAAATCAAGAGCTGGAGCTTATCGGTACTGAGCAGTGGCGAGGTTAGTTTAGAGGATAAGCTGAACGAAGATGGTTGTAGGGCTAAAGGAGGGCAGAAGGTAAGGTTTATCGACATAGACGCGATAGTTTCAGACGAATGTGGCATATACAATAACCTTCATGAATTCAAGTCAGGAGCTGAGTTATCGAACTATTTGAAAGAGCAGACTTCTAAGTATTACGGAATTGTATCGGAACGGTTTGTGAAGTGGTTGGTTGAGCAAGGCGGTATTACGGACAGGTTGAACAATCTGCATAAGCAAGCAAGGGAAACCCTCATCAATAGATTCTGTTTATCTAAAGCAGACGGAGAGGTTTCGCGAGTAGTTGATGTGTTTGCTTTGTACGCAACAGCAGGAGACCTAGCCGTTAACTTTGGCATTTTTCCCAACCAACTGACTGTTGAGGAGGCGATGGACTTTGTCTTTGAGCGTTGGCTGAACGACAGAGGCGGCAACAAAAATGTGGAAGAGGAAGAAATCGTCCAGTATGTGGATGACCTCGTGATTCAGCACAAAGACAAGCTCAAGAAGCTAATCAAAGAAGACGATAAGTTGATAACACAGCATGAACAGCCAATCATACAAAACTCGCCTGGATTTTTCTTTGAAGAAGAAGGCGCAACAACTTACTATTCATGCTCAAGGCATTCAAAGAAGAAGTCTATAAAAGGTATAGCGTTAAAGCCGTAGCCTCAGCATTAAAGAAAAAGGGGAGACTAGTTTTGGAAAAAGATGGGCGGAATTTAAGGGCTGGAATTGATGGAAGACAGAGCAGGTTTGTCACCATAGTTGTCAAGAATGAGTTAGATGACTAGAACAATACAAGCGCGGCATCTAGAAACGAAAATTGATACGTGCTGTTTTTTGATAAAATTCTGGTCTTACGGTCTCAGTGGGGAGTTTTCCGCTGTAGAGAGCGGCTTTCGTTAAGACCGGAACTCAAAAAATAGGCGGGTCTGAGACCCAAAAACCGGTC
>JAIRYS010000007.1 GCA_031267535.1 Holosporales bacterium
CGGCGTCTGTGTTCTGCTTATCAGCTAAATAAAAATCCCTCACAGAATCTCAATAAACCCGCTGGTGGGCACAGTAGGATCCGAACCTACGACCTCTACGATGTCAACGTAGCGCTCTAACCAATTGAGCTACGCCCGCCATATAAATAGAATTGAAAATATTGTGAAGTTGCAGTGAATAATTAGTATTATTCAAAAACACGCTAATTTCAGCGCAAAATATCCAAATATAAGAAAGTTTAGGAATTTACCTGAAAGAATAACAACTCCTGATCTTTGTAAATCAAGCTTTTCATCAATAAAACGAAATCTGTAAAAATTCGAGCAAACAAACATCTGGTGCCCCCGGGGAGACTCGAACTCCCACACCCGCGAAGGCAATAGATTTTGAGTCTATCGCGTCTACCAGTTCCGCCACAGGGGCTTACAAAACGAGATACTACCTGATATCGTACGGCGGTTAAAGAGAAATGCGTTCATGGTCACGCGGCGTATTATGAAAATCTTGATCAACTCCCTTTCGCGAAAATTACGGAGCTCACAAGGACAATGAAGGTAAGGATCACAAAGGACCGCCTGAAAAAACTATCGTCCAGAAGGTGGGTTGAGCGTCAATTGAACGACCCCTTCGTTGCAGCAGCCAAAAAGCAAGGATACAGATCCCGCGCGGCATTTAAGCTTATAGAGATCGACGATAAGTTTAAACTAATCAGAAAGGCGCGTACGATTTTGGATCTGGGCGCGGCGCCCGGAGGATGGAGTCAGGTGGCCGCTGAGCGCGCATGTGACGGCGCCAACGAACGAAAATTGGTTGCCTCAGATTTGCTTGATATAGCCCCTATCAACGGGACAGAGTTCGTAAAAGGCGATTTTAACGACGAAGAGGTGGTCAGAAGGATTCTAGGCGTCCTAGGCGACAAACCAGACCTAATCTTATCCGATATGGCCCCGAATACAGTCGGCCACGCCAAAACTGATCACATCCGCATAATATCGTTGGTAAAAAACGCCGCCACCTTTGTCTTAAACAATCTTGCGTTTGGTGGAAGCTTCGTCGTAAAGGTATTACAAGGTGGGGGAGAACAGAAGCTTCTTGCTGACTTGAAGGTTAGCTTTGGAAAAGTCACGCATTTTAAGCCAAAATCTAGCCGCAAAGAATCTTCAGAGCTCTATCTGATCGCGGCCGGATTCAAAGAGTAGAAATCTTTTCCGTCAATTTTATTGTCGACAGAAAACTTCAATTTATTTTTTTAGTAAAAAAATATTTGACAAAAGCAATATTTGTTGTCATATTTATAGTTGATGTTGACTAATAGGAGATTAGACATGAATAGATCAATTCTAGCTGCGACTTTATGCTTGAACTTTAGCTTTGCATACGGAACTTTGCCAGATCCAGACTCGGTTCCTGACGCAATGGACGCTGAGACGGCAAGTCCAGCAACCGCGCCGGTTACGGCTATTACTAAGTGGCTTCCAAAAATTGACTTAGGCCAATTGAGAGCAGCGTTGCCTGACGCTTCTAGCGTTGTTGAACTATTTTATCCCATGTGTAACGGTAATTTCCCAAAAATACAAGAGGAATCTGCTAGATTAGGTTTACATGTGCCGAACTTGTACGAATGCTCTCGTTTACAATTTTTGCAAGCAGTTATATTTCCCTACGCCGCAGCATGGCAGCTTTTTATGCTACGCGCAACAGACTCTCCTATGCTATCACCGGCCCGTGTCTTCTTAGAGCGTCCGTTTTATTCCTCCAACTGTGATGTTTTTGTGGATGGCTTAAATTCGATTTTGGAAAAAGCAAAGTCGTTAGTTGCCCAGTCTTTTGGATCTATGTCTACCTTTGACTATATCAAAGAAGGCGTACATATAATCGGCGATCGGCTGCATCTAACTGATCTAGAGAGCTTCAAGGGAACTACGTGGCCATCTCTCGTTAAGAGTATGGGAGAGATGCTTAATTTTGAATCGAAGGAAAGAGATTTCTTTTTGAGCGCAGGTCTTAACGCGATCGTATGCAGACAAGGATCGGCGCAACATACAAGATTATGTGCCGAATATGGGCTTAATGCCCTTGTAAGCGGCTTCTACAATCTGGAAAAACTAGAAATAGTGATACTTGGCTCGCATAGAAATATACTACACACCGCGGTCCATGAGGCCGGCCATGCGTTTGCGTATCAGCAGCTTGGAGGAGATATAGGAGAATTCTACTCGGTTTTTTTTGAGATGGTTGGTACTATTATAGCTGTGGATCTGAGGATGCTTTCTAAAAGCGACGCCATTCGCTGGTTTATAGGTAGGTGCGAGGATATATTTTATGATTTAGCGCCCATTTATGAAAGTCTAGATGTTGCCAGAAATATGGCCAGTCTTCCTGAGTTGCCGGCTGGTTCTTATTCTCGGTCCGGCTTTGTAGAGTATACAGATGGTTTGATGAGCAAGTATGTTCCATGGATGTCCGGATGGATGTACGGTGTGAAAAAAAACTCAGCCGAAGAATTGTTAGAGGGGAGGTTAAGGTATGTAACGAGTGAAATATTTGGTATGAGAAACAGAAGCACCGGAGAATACTATGAGCGTTCGCCTATCTACGATCCGGTTTACTATGAAAACCATGGGACGGGCGCCATAAATGCACTTATGACATTACGGCATGTTGAGGAAAATTATTCCGGTCGACTCTCTTTCGCAGACATCATGGCTTCTATTAAAGAGTGTGGCGAGACTTGCCTTCATCGCTTTGCGGACGTAACGCCAGAGAATGTCATTCCGGCTTTAGAGTGGTTATACGCACGTACGATTGGCCGTTTCGAGCAATAAAGGCTAGGTTTATTTGTTTGCCGGCATGTGCTAAGGAAGCCGAGCGAAAGATTTAACAAAAGCCCTGTCGATTACAGGCGGGGCTTTAGCTGGTGATATAATTAGGTGCATCGAGCTTCTTTAATTCAGACTGTTATAGATCTTATTCATGAGATCGAAATATCAACGCTTCCGGCCGATAACATAATCACCAACTACTTCCGCAACCGCAGATATATTGGCAGCTCGGACCGCAAATCCATAAGCGAGACAGCTTATGCGATTGTTCGAAATAAACTTTCATTGCAATGGTTGCTGGGCGATACCGACATATCCCGCACTTCTGCAGATGCGAGTTTCGCAAGATTGCTGATTATTGCATGGCTAATCAGCAGTAATCACAGCGAACAGAATATCAAAGAAATATTCTGTTCCAGTCAGTATTCGCCTGAACGTCTCAGCGACTTTGAAACTTCAATTATACCCAAGATAAAAGAGAACCTTACACGTGCAAAACCGGAAAATGTGAAACATAACGTGCCAGAATGGTTGGTACCCGAGCTTGAAGAAAGCTTTGGAAATAGCTGGCAAAACCACGTCGACGCCCTAAATAAACCGGCTCAGGTAGATCTTCGTACCAATACCCTTAAAGCTACCAGAGAGCAGGCGCTCTTTTCCTTAGCCCAAGAGGGAGTCAAAGCAGACGTGACCAAATATTCGCCTTGGGGAATCAGAATATCCGGAAATGCAAGGCTTTCACCGCGCAGCAGCGTGCTGTCTGAAGGTTTGGCTGAGGTGCAGGACGAAGGCTCGCAACTGGTATCTTTGATGACGCAAGCTAAACCGGCTCAGACGGTTGTCGATTTTTGCGCGGGCGCCGGGGGTAAAGCGCTTGCTTTGGCGGCTATGATGGAGAATAAGGGTATTTTATACGTCCTTGACGTATCTCAACACAAGCTTAATGAGGCCAAGAAACGACTCAGCCGTTCAGGCATTAACAATGCCAGGGCGCTGGTTCCTGATGCAAAATGGCTTAAACGACATGAAGGGTTTGCAGATGTGGTATTGGTGGACGCGCCTTGCTCTGGCAGCGGTACATGGCGGCGTAATCCCGACAAAAAGTGGCGATTAACCCCAAAAGAGCTAAACCGCTTGATAGCCTTGCAACTGGAAATACTAAACACGGCAAAACGCCTAGTAAAAATGGGAGGAAAGCTGGTATACGCAACCTGCTCTGTTTTTAAGTCTGAAAACGAAGCGCAAATTTCGAGATTTCTTAACGAAAACCTAGATTTCGATTTGTTTAATGTTGCGCATAGCGTCCATCTGCAACTCAAAGAGGTTATTAAAGATGGACGTCTTCGAACTTTTCCGCTGTCAAACAATATAGACGGCTTTTTTGCAGCTGTATTAATGAGCAAAGGTCGCTAGTCATTTACGCTGTCTTTCTAAATATATAACAAAGTCCACTTCGCTTTTCAACGGTATAAACCGTTTGCGTGTTTTTTTACAAAAAACTTGACTTATAAGAAAAATATGTTTATATATTAGTATAGACATTCTTAATAACATGAAGATATATAATGAATATTATTACACAAAAAGCAAGCATTATGCTTATTCTTTTAAGCAATTTGTATATTGCACATTTTACATCACATGCGGTCAGATCTACAGCAAATGTGGCGCCGATATATTTCACGGTGAGCGGCGGCCCTATTTTACCTAAACAAAGGGAATTTATATATGGCGAGACAGCCGCTCTTTGGCCTCCGTTAAGCGCTAATCCGCATAACGTCGAAGCGGTTTCTGCTTTGTCGCGGCAAGAGCAAGATTGCTTAAGTCGAGATGGATTAAGTTTTATCTCGGCTCGTATAAAAGCGAAAACTGGTAATGTGGCGGTTTTTCCTATATCAAAATCACTTTACCAACTTTTCGTTGTGGAGGAGTTAAATTATGAGTTGTTAGCAGGCGTCTCTGGTTCAAACATTCGAAGTCTTTTCCAAGAGAGCGGACGTAGAATACAATGCAGATCTTTTGCTTTAGAAGGAAAGCCAACAAGCAACGGCGAAGAAGCAATTTTTGCAGAATATCGCAAATACGTCTCAGAATCGCAAGTTATAGATGCGTTTTGGGCAGTAAACGATTTCATAGTGGATTTTGTCAAAGAACAGGAAGTCGATATGCTAAATCCAACCGCCTATCAAATATTTAAGATAACAAATATCTTGCTTGAACGCATTAAAACCAGCGCCGATTCGTTGCTTAAAACTGAGATACCCACTGGTTTAGGGAAAATAGACGGCCTTACCGCTTTGTATGGCCCTACATTGGTAAATCTTTTTTTCCAACCGCTGGTAGAGGAACGAGGAGACAGTATTCATAGGCTAATTATGCACTGTGTTCTCCGCGAATATGGCTCTAAAGGAGATACGCCAATAACTACGATATATCGGGGCGGTGGGTTTCCGAAATACGTGCTGCACAATGCTCACTCATTTAGTGATGGGTTACTTGGTGGCATAATACGTGATGGTGAAACCGGCTGCGCATTTACATATGCTTTACAAACAAGCGTGTTGTATTACGTAGATGTTGAGTTGAATCAGTTGGCCGACCCAAAGTGTCCTGTTTTCATACCAACGCTGCACAGTTTTGGCGCTGCGTACGGCTATCGTGAACTACATCATCCCAGGCTGAAGCTTCTGTGCGCCGATATGGATTGTCGGATTGATGACGTCAGCGGATTTGAAAAACTTTCAGACGTTCCGTGGCTCGGAACGAAGAACAAAGAAGGAACAATAGCAGTCCTTCGTGCAATGAAACGGATACTTTGTGAACAAGAGCCTTCTGAAATAAGCCCTCAAGCTGAAATTGAATCAACAATTGCAACGCTGAACTAGCCCAGCATCCTTGCTAACTTAAATGTTAGTGATATGGGATGGGGTGTGAAGAAAAATAAGTTTTCATGCCCCCCCCTCCCATCCCTCGCTTTCCAATCTGAAAACGAAACGCAAATTTCGAGATTTCTTAACGAAAACGTAGGCTTTACTTCGTATTATGAGGGGTATAGTATGCCTAATCAAGCTGAAGTGGTAGTGAAGAGTGGGTTTTTGCGGACTTCTCCATTGGTGGTTGAAATGGACGGTTTCTTTACCGCAATGTTAAAGCGCAGATAAGCTGTTAGTATGACTAAAATAACAAAACGAGCGGTAATTATCTCAGGGATACTGTTGGCTTGGTTCGTCGGCAATAGCTTTTTCAAAAAACCCGAAGAAAACAAAAAAATCACGCGCGGCAATAAGCAAACCGTTCGTTTCAGAAACGTATCGTTGCAAAGTTTTGACGAAGCTGTAAACGTACGAGGATACACAAAAGCTTGGCGAAGCGCTTGCTTGAGGGCTAGGACTTCCGGCGAGGTGGAAAAAATTTATGTCGTCAGCGGACAGAAAGTAAAGGAAAATCAGCTGCTTGTTAAGCTGAGCGACGATTCCAGGTTTGAGAGGCTGGCCAAAGCCAAACATGACGTAAAAGCCAAAAAGCTTGAATATGAGGCTTTGGAAAAACTGGGCAGTATGCAGTATCACTCGCTTGCCGAAGTTGCAAATAAGAAAACTTTATATTACGCGGCTTTGCTTGAGGAAAAACAGGCAAAACTAGATCTGGAGTATTCGAAAATCAGGGCCCCGTTTTCCGGGATTGTTGGAAGTATTTATCTGAACGAGGGGGGCGTCAGTATCCGTTGCAACATCGACAGCCATCATTTCGATTGCCGAGCTTGATCCGATGAAGGTCAGCGTGTTCTGCGCAAATAAGGATATTTCAAAAATACAAGTCGGACAGGGCGCAATCTTAAGCATAGATGGGGCGTCGGAAGAAATAAATGGGGTGGTGACGTCCGTGTCTCATGTTGCTGACTGCAAAACGCGCAATTACGAAGTTGAAGTTAAAATATCAAATCATGACCTAAAAGTTGCCGACGGCATAACTGTTAATGGTAAAATTGCAGTTGGAATAACGGGCGGCTTTTTTATTCCGTCTTCATGTATTGTTTTGTCTGATGACGGCGCCCCGGGAATCAAGATTATTGTTGATAAAAACAGGGTAAAATTCGTCCCAATTAAGATCGTCTCAACCCAAAATGATGGGGCCTGGGTGTCGGGTCCAGATATGGGCGATTTAAAACTAATAACAATCGGGCACGAATATGTAGTTGACGGCGCTGAAGTTGCGGCTGTTCCGGAATAGGTCTGTCTGATGAACAAGTTTATAGACTTTGCGCTTGATCACTATAAAGCGGCTATCTCTTTCTTGGTTTTTGTTATTGTTATGGGGATCATTGCCTATGTGAAGGTTCCCAAGGAACTGTTCCCTGATATAGAGATTCCGTTCATTCAGGTTAATATCATATGTCAGGGAATATCTACATCTGATTCAGAAAGGCTTATCGTCAGACCCTTGGAACAAAAGCTCCGTTCGATAAGCGGGGTGAAGGAGATGAACGCAGTTGCCTATGAAGGCGGGGCAAGCGCCGTTCTGGAGTTTTTCCCAGAAAAAGACCTAAGGCAAGCAAAAACTGAGGTTCAAGATCAGGTTGACTTGGTAAAGGCCGACCTTCCTGCAGACGCCAAAGATCCCGTAGTGACAGAAATCAACATCAGCGAAGTCCCCATACTTTTGATTAAACTGGCAGGGAATATTCCCGACAGAAAACTCTATAAAATTGCTGAAGATTTGCAAGACGATATAGAAGCTCAAGTCTATTCAGTACTGCGCGTAGACGTTATCGGCAACCGCAGCGAGATAATAGAGGTCTTGCTGAATCCGGCCAAGATAACCAACCATCAGCTTAGTATGCAGGATATATCGTCGTTGTTTCAAGCCAATAACAAGCTGGTATCAGCTGGAAGTATATTAAACAAAGTGGGAACGTTTTCTGTAAAAGTTCCAGGCGTTCTTTCAAATTTGCAAGAGATTATGGAGTGTCCTCTGGCCTCTAACGGACAATCGTCGGTTTCCGTCGCCGATATTGCTACGGTCAGGCGCACATATGAAGATCCTACCGGTTTTGCACGAGATCGCGGAAGAAAAGCCATAGTGCTTGAAGTAGTCAAGCGCTCTGGTGAAAACTTAATAGAAACCATAAGCAATGTCCGACAAGTTGTAGCTGAGTCTGAGAAAAAATGGGGTAAAGGCGACATATCGGTAAGTTTTGCCTACGACCAGTCCAAAATGGTCATGGATAACCTGCGCGAGCTTGAAAACACGATCATCTTGGCCATTATTTTAGTGGTGCTGATAATCGCATATTCGCTGGGCAAGAAAACCGCCGTTTTGGTCAGCGTGTCCATTCCAGGGGCGTTTCTTGCGGGGATTTTGTACATCTACCTCTGCGGATATACCCTGAATATGATTGTATTGTTCAGCCTTATCTTCGCGGTTGGAATGCTTGTCGATGGCGCGATTATTGTGGTTGAATATGCCGACAGAAAGATAGATGAAGGATTTCGCGTCCGCGACGCTTATCGCTTAGCCGCTCAGCGCATGGCTTGGCCGGTAATAACGTCTATATCTACGATATTGGCAGTATTTTTCCCGCTGTTATTTTGGCCCGATATGATCGGCAAAATCATGAAGTTTTTACCGATTACATTAATAGCCACTTTAACTTCATCGATATTTATGGCGTTGATTTTCGTTCCTTGCTTGGCGATAGTGTGCCTGAGGGATAAGAATTCAGCTGCGTCTTCGTATAATCCGCAGGAAAGATACGATCTGCCTTCATCTGGTTTTGGGCATGCCTATGTTCGCTTGCTTGACTGGGCGCTTCATCGTCCGTTTAAGGTTTTAGGAAGCGTAGCGTCACTGCTGGTTGTCTCGATTTGGTTGTTTGTTAAGTTTGGCGCTGGGATTGAGTTCTTTCCGTCGATGGAACCTAACACTGCCGTAATAAAAATCCTGGCGAGAGGCAATCTTTCAATATACGAGAAAGACAAACTTATTCGCGAAGTAGAAGACCTTGTCATCCCATTCAAAGAATTGTCCTCAGTCTACAGTCGAGTGGGGGATACCAAAACTGCCAATCCAATGGCTGCTTTGCGTGATGGGGCTAAAACCGAGGACGAGATAGGCCGTATCATGATTGAATTTGTCGATTGGCAAGAACGCAGAAAAGCCCAGCAAATATTGGACGATATAGAGCGCAAGCTTAAGCCCATCGCTGGCATCCAAGTTGTTGTAGAGCCAGAACGTAAAGGACCTCCAAACACGCCAGTTGATATATGTTTGGTTGGCAATGATTATGACCGCCTGCATAAGGAACTTAAAAAGATCAAGGATTACCTTATGACGTTGGAAGAACTGCAGTCTGTGCAGGATACTCTGCCAGTGTCGAACATCGAGTGGCGGCTGGTCATAGATCGGGCTAGCGCCATAAACTTTAACGCCAGCGTAGCCACAATTGGCAATGTAGTACAGCTCGTGACCAGAGGATTGAAGATAGGGGTTTTCCGACCGGACGACAGCAAGAATGAAATCGATATTATGGTCAAGTTCCCTTCGGAATACCGCAATATAGACGAACTGAAAAACCTTAATCTGCAAACAAGCGTTGGCTCTGTGCCAATCAGCAATTTTATCAGCTATTCTCCAGGACATGGCGTAAGTAAATTAAGTAAGCTAGACGGATTGTTTTGCGCCAGAGCCAAGGCGCAGCTAAAGCCCGGCCATGTATCCGGGGTGGTGATTGGCAAAATAAAACAATGGATCAGTACCAATGTGCCGAAAGATGTAAATGTCGTCTATAAAGGGGCGCAGCAAGATCAAAAGAAGGCCGGGTCGTTTTTGGGCATTGCTTTCCTTGTTGCCATATGCTCAATCGCCATAATGATGATCATTCAGTTCAACAGCTTCTTCAGCACTTTTGTGGTTTTGTCAGCTGTGTTTTTGTCGACTATCGGCGTGTTTGTAGGGCTTTTGCTCAGAGGTCTGCCATTTGGGGTCGTCATGGGTGGTATTGGGGTTATTGCGTTGGCTGGAATCATCGTCAGCAACAACATCATTCTAATCGACACCTATAGTCATCTTTCTGACAAAATCAGCGACATAAAAATGCGGATACTTGTCACCGGCGCTCAACGCTTGCGCCCTGTGTTTTTAACGAAAATAACTGCGATACTCAGCCTGCTGCCGGTGATGTTTGCCATCAACATAGACTTGATCCGTGGCCGGGTCTTATTCGGCGCGCCTACATCCGACATGTGGGTTCAATTATCCGGCAACATCGTGTGCGGATTGACGTTTGGATCTATATTGACCCTTATTGTAACCCCATGCGCCCTGATGGTTAGGGGCGTTATTGGCGTGCGCAGAACTGCCAATCGACAAGCATGATTTCTTAAAAAGTCACTATCCGAAATAAGCTTTCATTGCGGTGGTTGCTGGGTAATACCAACGTGGCCTATATTTCTGCGGACGCGAGTTTCGCAAGGTTGCTGGTCGTTACATAGCTAATCAGCAGTAATCGCCAGAATCAAAGAAATATTTTGTTCCGGCCGATTTATCTTTGCAGACGTCATGGGCCTCATTAGAAATTACGCAGAGACCTGCCTGCATCGCTTTGCAGATTTACAGTCAGATCCTGTAATTTCAGCTTTCAAGTGGTACGTAAAGCGCCTCGCATGTCATGTAGATGAACAATTGGATCGCCTTATTAATGCATCACTATCGCGACAACCGCTACAATCGTACAAACTTTGTCGTGCTGCAGGTGAGTATAGGTCAAAGGTGATGCGAGACGTTTTCGGGGTCGAGCCATTTTTATACCTCCCCTAAAAGCTTGGTTTATTTATTGGCCAGTACGTGCTAAAGAAAGCGGATGATTAAGGGTTAGTTAAAGGCCGGAGGTTTACGCCTCTGGCCCCACTTGGTAATACTTGTGCGTCAGGCTTCTTTAATTCAGGCTGTTATAGATCTTATTCATGAGATCGAAATATCAACGCTTCCGGCCGATAACATCATTACTAATTTTCTCCGCAATCGCAAATATATTGGCAGTTCGGACCGCAAATCTATAAGCAAAACAGCCTATGCGATTTGTCTGTGCAACCCCACTTCTAAATAGCTGCGGTTTGGGTATACTAGGCGCGTATTAAAATATTGCCGTTGTCGCATGAGTTCGCAAAAAGATCACAGATACCCAATCTTACCCTTGCGGGATATTGTCATATTCCCCAACATGATTGTTCCGTTGTTTGTTGGGAGGGACGCTTCCGTTAAGGCGCTTGAAAGCGTTTTGTACACTGACAAACGGATTTTGCTTGTTACCCAAAAAAACCAAGACATAGACAACCCAGACGCTAACGATCTTCACGATGTGGGAACAATCGGCGGAATACTTCAGTTGCTTAAGATGCCGGACGGCACGGTAAAAGTACTGGTCGAGGGGTACAGCCGCGCTAAGGTTAATAATATCGATAAAGCCAACGGGTTCTTAGCTGCAGAGGCCATGAGGATTGTTGAAACCGAAACTAAGACCAAGGAAACCGATGCGTTGATGCGGACCTTGGTTTCTCAGTTTGAGCAATATGTGAAACTTAACCGAAAAATTCCAATTGAGGCGGTTGTTTCAGTCACACAGATTAAGTCGCCGGTTAAGCTAAGCGATACCATTACCTCGCACCTAGCCCTGCGCGTATCAGATAAGCAAAGCCTACTTGAAATCGGCGACGTCCAAAAACGTCTTGAGAAGTTGTTAAGCTTTCTCGAAGCCGAAATAGAGCTTATGCAAATCGAGACGAAAATCAAAGATCGCGTAAAGAAGCAGGTTGAAAAGTCTCAGCGCGATTACTATTTAAACGAGCAGATAAAAGCTATACAGAAGGAGCTAGGCGAAGGCGGCGAGTACCCTGACGACATACAGGAAATCGAAAACAAGCTGGCGAAGGTGAAGTTATCCCCGGAGGCGCGAGAGAAAGCCGTGTCTGAGCTTAAAAAACTGCGCCAGATGAGCCCTATGTCAGCAGAAGCCGCAGTGATTAGAAACTATCTCGATTGGCTGATTGCTTTGCCTTGGGGTAGGGCGTCAAAGATCAAATCCAACATCGGCGAAGCCGAAGCTTTACTGAATAAACAGCATTATGGCCTTGGTAAGGTTAAAGACCGAATACTGGAGCACATGTCCGTCCTGAAAAGGGTAAAAAAGGTTAATTCTCAGATATTATGTTTTATAGGCCCTCCGGGCGTTGGCAAAACGTCGCTTGCCAAATCTATTGCCGCAGCAACCGGAAGAACATTTGTAAAGGTTTCCCTCGGTGGAGTTAGGGATGAAGCGGAAATCCGCGGGCATCGTCGCACCTATATCGGGTCAATGCCAGGCCGAATAATCCAGGGAATGAAGAAAGCAAAAACCATAAATCCACTGTTTTTATTGGATGAAATCGACAAGGTCGCTTCTGATTGGCGCGGCGATCCTGCCTCGGCTTTGCTTGAGGTTTTAGATCCTGAGCAAAACTCCATGTTCAACGACAACTATTTAGAGATTGATTACGACCTGTCCAATGTAATGTTCGTCACAACCGCGAACACGCTGAATTTGCCTTCGCCTCTTTTGGACAGGATGGAGGTTATTCGTATTTCTGGATACACAGAGGACGAAAAGCTTGAAATCGCAAAACGCCACCTTATTGATAAGCAACGCAAAGCTCACGGCTTGAAAAAGAAAGAATTTGCTATTCCCGACGCTGTCATCCGAGAAATCATTAGGTCTTATACGAGTGAAGCCGGGGTCCGCGGCCTTGAGCGCGAAATCGCAAAGATCGCCAGAAAAGTCACAAAGCGTTTGGTCGAGTTTGATGAAAATTCTACCATGTCCAAAAAAGGCGCTGTTAAAAAAGACGTAAAAATTTTCAAAGCTAACTTGGATACGTATTTAGGGGTAGAAAAATATAAGCACCTTCGTGCCGACAAAAAGAATATGGTCGGGGTTACCAACGGCCTGGCATGGACTGAGGTTGGCGGGGAAATGTTGTTGATAGAGGCTGTATGCATGCATGGTAAAGGCAAGGCCTTATTTACCGGCAAGTTAGGCGAAGTGATGCAGGAATCAATCCAGGCGGCTTTAAGCTTCGTCCGGTCTAGAGCCGGTATCTACGGCATAGACGAGGATATTTTCGAGAAAACCGACATACACATACATGTACCTGAAGGCGCAACCCCCAAAGACGGCCCGTCGGCTGGGGTGGCTATGATGACCTCAATGGTATCAGCTTTAACGGGCATTCCTGTACGCAAAGATGTTGCAATGACCGGCGAGATAACCTTACGCGGACGCGTATTGGCGATTGGAGGGCTGAAAGAGAAATTGCTTGCAGCCCTTCGCAGCGGCGTCAAAACGGTCCTGATACCGCGGGAAAATGAAAAGGACCTGCCTGAGCTGCCTGATAAAATCAAAAAAGAGTTGGAAATCATTTGCATAGACGACGCTGATCAGGTACTTGCTAAAGCGCTGGTGCGATTCCCAAAGAAAGTTGAAGTTGTTTAGAATGGCGAATTTTTAACCGTGTTTTTTACTGATACAGCATTTTTGGGATTGTTCTTACCGGCATTCTTACTGGTATTTTGGTCAGTCAAAAGCGCTGAATTAAAGTACCTGAGCGTCACTGTGTTTTCTTTATTTTTTCATGCATTGCTTGGCGTCGGTTCTTTCGCGGTTCTGATAATCTCTATAATTGCCAATTTCCTGCTTTTCAAAGCTGTAGATAAAGATAAACGTTGGTTTTTTGTAAGTGTTGTTTTTAATGTAGTTTTGCTTGCTACTTTTAAGTGTTGGGCAGGATACGCTGCGCACAATTCTACGGTTGTCGCCATTCAAGGCGGTCTACCAATTGGTATATCGTTTTTTACCTTTACCCAAATCGCTTGCCAATACGAAAACTATAAATCAACGATACAGGATAAATCGTTTGAAAAATACGCCGCTTTTGTCAGCTTTTTCCCTCATCTGATTGCAGGGCCGATTATTTCGTATTCCAAGACTGTGCCTCAGTTTCTAAATGCCTATGACAAAGATAAGTTCATCGAGGGTATGGAGCAGCTCATAATTGGGCTTGGTAAAAAGATTATTATCGCTGATTTTATATCTACGCTGATAGATCCTATGTTTAAAAACATAAACTGCTTGGGCATATCGACAATAGACGCCTGGAGCTGTGTTTTGGGATATACGGTACAACTGTACTGCGACTTTTCAGGATACTGCGACATGGCGCTGGGGATGAGCAAGATGATTAACGTGGATCTGCCGATAAACTTCAATCTGCCATATAGGTCAACAAGCATAGTGGATTTTTGGCGCAGGTGGCATATAACCCTATCGGTATTTCTGCGCGACCATGTCTATATTCCGCTTGGTGGAAAAGCAAGAAGATACCTAAACACCATAATAACCATGTTCATAAGTGGACTTTGGCACGGCACAGGATTTACCTATGCGCTTTGGGGGCTCTACCATGGAATTGGAGTTGCGGCAAATCATGTTTTTAGGAAGACAAATGTTAATTTGCCAACATTTTTAAGCGCCGCCATCACCATTCTGTTTGTCATAATTGGTTGGGCGATATTTAAGACAGAAACACTGAGCGACAGCCTGACTATCATCAAGGCGATGTTCTTGGGCGGAAATTATACCCATTGCATAGAATCGTTTACTTTTCAGATAAGGTTATTGCTGATCTCTTTGTTTGTTTTGATGGTAGCATTTCAGCATTTTCCAGTAAGGCTTACCGGTCGGTTTAGGCAAGTCGCGATAGGGTTTGTCTTGGTTTTTGTTTTTGTATTCAAGTGTAATGTTGCCCCTTTTTTATACTTTCAGTTTTAAAGACGTCACCCATTATGCAATTGGGTGTTTGCTGGGCTCTTTGCTGTTTCTGTCGCTCAATTGGTATCAAATCAGCACTCAATCGTACATGTACCACCTAGCCAAAAGATACATCCCTTACGTCAAATGCATGATGAGAGGGGAGAGGCCGTTTGTATGTAGCAACATTGGTCTTTGGTATACAAAAGATTTGCTCGTAAGGCAATCAGATTGGGGGGGGGTAAATTTCCTAATAAGTTCCAGTAGAGGTTTTTTTATAACTGCTCATTTATTAGGGTTGAACCAATTAACTGTTTTGTCTGTTGCTAGTGATCTCAACACTCCTGGAAACATGTGTAGGCAATTAGAAGCAATACTGAAAAAAACAAACGCTAAATCCGTGTTTATTGTAGTTGACTGTTGGCTTTTCTCCGATAGACAGCAAGATACTGTCTGCTTGATGGACGGTAATTTTCGCCGTTTTTTAAGTAGGCATTTTTTTATGGAATGGCTTAAAGAGGCATATTTGGGAAATTTAGGCTTGTTCGGTGGAGCTTATTTAACATCAAGCGGTAATGTACTACACATGCCGTGGCATAAAAATGGCCACTATCAACAAGTTGAGGCAAGACAGTTAAGGTTATATGACGTAGTTATATGTCCTAAAGTTGTTAATGAATTTTGTCGGCTTTTAAATGAATTACGAGAAAGAGGGGTGGACTGCACCTTGATCAAGCTACCTTATCATCCTACTAGTTATAGGTTTAAGTCTATCAAACAAAACTTTGCAAAATTAGATAAATTTGTAAACAGTTTCGCCAAAACTTGCGGTTGTAAGGTTATAGGGAGTCTATTTCCACCAAAGGATCTGTATCCAGAAGATTTGTATGATGATATTCATCACAATCGATCTGGTTTGGTAAAGGTGTTAAGACCTTCGCAAGCTTCAAAAACAGAAGTCGACCAGCAACCTGAACCGTAAAATCACAACAGAAAAACTGCCTTCCAGATGATCTTGATCCGTCGTATAAAGTTGGATGTATATCTTTAGAGTATTTAGCTTTGCTCGACAAGCGATTTTTCCCTCCAGTTTCCGAAAAAACCTTTAAGGAAATATCGGACCATATCGGTGGAACGCTGAGCCGTCCTGAACTTGGCAGCAAGCGCATTTCCGGCATAGATACGCTGATGAAGGCTGAGCAGAATAGCTTGTCGTTCCTGAGCAATAAAAAATATCTCGGCGAGCTGGAAAAAACCAAAGCCGGAGCTGTGATCGTCGAGGCTCAATATCAAGATAGAATTCCAGATGGAGTTGCGGGAATTATCGTTACAGGTAATGCGCTTATTGCCTACGCACAAGCGGCTGAGTTTTTATACCCCGGGCCAATCAATGCCGACGCATCGGCCAGTGAACCAATATCCGGAACAGCCAAAATAGGGGAAAACTGCGACATAGCCCCTTATGTGGTCATAGGCGACAATGCCGAAATAGGAAGCAACGTCACAATCCAGGCGCACACATATATTGGGAAGGGAGTTGTTATCGGCAATGGTTGTAAAATCGCCAGCAACGTACACGTAGAATGCGCTGTTATAGGAAGCGAAGTAATGATAAATTCGGGCGCGCGCATCGGAAACTCTGGCTTTGGTATAATAAACATTAAGCCAAAGCCGATCTATGTTCCTCAGTTAGGGCGTGTGTTGATTGGCGATTTTGTTAGGGTAGGCGCAAATACAACAATTGATCGGGGCAGCTTGGATGATACTGTAATCGGCGAGGGAACGATAATCGACAATTTGGTCCAGATCGCACATAACGTCCAGATAGGCAAGCATTGCACCATAGTGTCTCAGGTAGGTATTGCCGGAAGCTGCGTCATAGGCGACTTTGTTACAATGGCCGGTCAGGTCGGCTTATCCGGTCATCTTAAAATCGGCGACGGCGCGATAATTGCCGCCAAATCCGGTGTTGCCAAAGATATTGCGCCTGGTAAAATCATGGCGGGGATTCCGGCCGTAGAAGCAGGACTGTGGAGGCGGCAAGTGGCGTATCTGAAAAATTGTTCTTCTAAAAAGGGGGCTTGAGAGTGGCGACTTCCAAAACTAACAAGAAAACAAGTCTGAATATTGACGATATAAAGCGCTGTTTGCCACACAGGTTTCCCATGCTGTTGGTTGATCGTATAGAGGACCTCGCGCCTGGCGAAAGCGCAGTCGGCATAAAGTGCGTATCATGCAACGAGCCATTCTTTGAAGGGCATTTCCCAAGCAAGCCAATCATGCCGGGCGTGCTAATCATCGAATCTATGGCCCAGACGGCAGGAGCGCTTGTAATGAATACTGTCGGCATGAACAGTGCGGGCAAGCTTGTTTACTTTTTGTCTGTTGATCAAGCCAAATTCCGACAGGTTGTCCAGCCTGGCGACGTACTGAGAATCAATGTTCAGAAAGAGCACAATCGCGGCAACATGTGGAAATTCTCAGGCAAAGCGTACGTTGGGGATAGGTTAATGGCGGAAGCGATTTTCACCGCAATGATCGTTGATGAAAAAAGCTGACAACGCGTTTGTAAGGACCGCAGAAAATGCCAAAAATCCACCCTACAGCAATCGTAAACGATAACGCTAAGATAGCAGACAACGTCGTTATAGGCCCTTACTGCGTTATTGGGCAAAATGCGGATATAGGTAAAAGGACGATTTTGCATTCTCATGTATGCTTGGAGGGAAATACCTTTATCGGTGAGGATAATGAAATATTTCCCTTTGCAGCTATTGGTTTTGTTCCTCAAGATCTTAAATATCACGGTGAGAAATCACGCTTAGTTATTGGCAACAGAAATACTATTCGCGAATATGTGACGATGCATCCCGGAACAGATGGCGGCAGTATGGCAACCGTCATAGGCGACGATTGTCTTTTTATGGCTGGAGTACACATAGCTCATGACTGTCATATAGGTAATAACATAATCATGGCCAATCAGGCGACTTTGGGCGGGCATGTGGTTATAGATGACTTTGCGATATTGGGCGGATTGGTCGCAGTACACCAGTTCGTCAGGATAGGAAAATACGCGATGATTGGCGGCATGTCAGGCGTGGATAAAGATGTTATCCCCTATGCCTCGATTGCTGGTGAAAGGGCCGGCATAGCGGGCATTAACTTGGTTGGACTTAAAAGACATAATTTCACCAGAGAATCTATATTCAGAATCCGAGAAGCCTATAAAAGCCTGTTTGCTGAAAACGGCACCATCGAAGAAAGAAGATCCGGTTTGCGAAAGAAGTTCAAAGATCATCAAGACGTATCGCTGATCTTAGATTTCTTGGATCTCGAGTCTTCAAGGTCAATTTGCTTACCTAGGAAGACTGGACGTCCTGTAGTTTAGCCTCCCCATCTCTCTAGGTTAGAGACTAGCGAAAGCTTCTGTCGTCTTGCCGTTATAGGCCAGCAAGCTCGCGGCAATGATATCGTCCGAAGTATCAATAGAAAACTTGTTGTCTTTGATCAAGAGTTGCAGAAAATTGAACACATTTTTGGAAAGCAGCTTACTTGCGTCGTATGGAATTCTTCCCGGCATGTTGGAATAGCCGATGATTGTAACGCCATTATGCAAAATCTTTTCATCAAGCTTAGATAATTCGCAATTACCGCCGGATTCTACGGCTAAATCAACAATCACGCTTTTAGGCTGCATAGATTTGACCATTTCTTTGGTGACGAGTACTGGAGCCAGCTTGCCAGGAATCTGCGCAGTAGTTATAACTATATCAGATTTTTTAACAGCCTCAGCAAGCTTTTCCGATTGCTTTTCCTTGTATTCAGCGCTCATTTCCTTGGCATATCCACCACTTCCATCCCCAGCCTCTTGTGCGTCCACTTCAACAAATTTGGCGCCGAGGCTTTCCACCTGTTCTTTTGCTGCCGAGCGTACGTCAAAGGCGGATACTACCGCGCCTAAGCGCCTGGCGGTAGCAATGGCCTGAAGACCCGCCACGCCTGCGCCAATAACAAGCACGCGCGCAGCTGCAACCGTACCGGCCGCTGTCATCAGCAAGGGAAACATGCTTGAATAAGCGTCAGCGGCCTCTATGACGGCTTTATATCCGGCTAAGTTTGCTTGAGACGACAGGACGTCCATGCTTTGGGCCCGAGTCGTCCTGGGAATCAATTCCAGCGCGAATAAGTTCACTCCGCGTTTTGCTAACTCTTGCAGAAAATCCTTGTTGCCATGAGGATTCATTAAAGACACAAGGGTTGCCCCTTTCTCAAGATTGACTGTCCAGCCGCCGTTGGGCTCTGAGTAAGGAAGCTTAACAGCCAAGATAATATCGGCCTTTTTTACAGTTTCTTTCGCGGTTTTGATTGACGCCGCGCCTGCTTGCGTATAGCCTTCATCGTTTACAAAGGAAAGAAGTCCTGCGCCTTTTTCTATTTTGACTTCGTGACCAGAGCACACAAATTTTTTAACGATTTCTGGCGTAATCGACACACGACGGTCTGTGCCATTTGACATCACGGAAATTATCATACTAGAATGCCGCACCGAATAACTTGTTAGAAAGTTACGCCATATGAGGTCCGGCCTCAACAGGAAATTAGATGTTGTTTATGTTAACTTGTCGGTAAGTTTTGCTGGGTAATATTGCGACTATATAGCGCGCAGTATAGGCCGTTGTGTGCATGGTGATAGTTTAGAGTTTTTATGCTTGATAGGCTGATTATTTTAGTGGTTGTTTTGGTACTTTCGGCCTTGCAACCGTCGTGTACAGCAAGTTCCTATCCAGCGCCGGATGCTTCGAGCAACCAAATAGTTGAAACTGACGACCAAGCTGTTACTGAGGCAGAAGAATCCGAACCTCACAAAAGTATTTGGCAGAAAATAAAGCAATTTCTGCGCAAGTTCATTCCTAAGAAATCTGAAGAGCAGATAGCGAATGTTGTTACTGAGCCGGAACAGGCCGACGAAGCACAAGATGCTGTCGCCATCGAACCTGTGGCGACTGAGCTAACTGACGAAGCTGTTGAGGCAAAGCAAGATGCAGCCGATATTACTGCTGAGGCGCTGTCGGAAGAACCTCATACAAACCTATGGGAAAGGGTAAAGCGATTCTTGCATAAATTCATCCCCAAGAAATCTGAAGAGCAGATAGCGACCGTTGAAAGTCAGGAAATATCTGACGTTGAATCAAATGCTAACGACAGCGAGCAGGAGGCTGCCAGCGCTGAGCCTATAACTGAGCCAGTTGATAAGGCAGCAGAAGCAGAACAAAGCGAGTCCGCTGTTGCTGCAGCTGAAGCAGATTCCGCCGAACCTCATAAAAGCATCTGGCAGAAAATAAAGCAATTTCTGCGTAGGCTTATACCTAAAAAATCTGCAGAACAGGCTGTTGTTACTGAAGAAGCGGTTACTACTGGACCAGAGCCTGCTAATGAGGGACAGGAAGTTGCCGCTGCTGAATCAGGAACAGATGATGCGCAGCAAAAAAATGTTGCCGCTGAATCTGAAAATAAGCCAGCCGACGTCGTCGTAAAAACTGAACAAGATACGGCCGTTGCTGCCGCTGAGGCAGGATCAGAAGAACCTCGTAAGAGTATTTGGCAGAGAATAAAGCAGTTCTTTCGCAGACTCTTTTCCAAAAAGTCTACGGAACAACCGGCAGTTACCAATGAACAAGAGGCCGCTACCACCAAGTCAGAAAACAAAGCAACGATTGAATCAATAGATCAGGCGACTGGCGAGACCGAGAAGCCTACGGCTGAAACAGGCGAAAGTGAAGGATTTTTCAGAAAGCTGTTTTCTAAGAAAAAAGAGGTTGATACGGACATGATGAATGCCCTTAAAAAACTGCAAAACACCGATCCGATTGTCGATGTCGCTTCGGCCCGCTTGGGGCAGGTGCAGCATGTCACGAACCTTATCGGAACATTACGCGCAAGTAATGACTGCACAATAAAATCCGAGGTTGACGGCCGGATATCTAGGATTCTTTTCGAAGAAGGGCGCAAAGTAAACGAAGGGGATGTGTTGCTGGAAGTTGACAGCGCCGCTATGCGCATTCATATGCGTGAAATCAACGCTCAATTGACGCTGGCAAAAACTGAATACAAGCGCGCACAAGATCTGGCAAGCAAAGACTTTCTTTCAAAAAGCGAACTAGACAAGAAATACGCCGAAACAATGATACTGGAATCCAAACTTGCGGCGGTTAAAGAAGAATTGTCTAAGTATAAAGTTAGAGCTCCATTTACAGGAATTGTCGGGCTTAGAGAAATCAGCGTAGGAGATTATGTCACCAAAAACAAAGAGTTGCTGCGCATAGTCAGCGATCAAAATATAAGGGTAGACTTCAAAGTGCCTGAAATGATTGTTGCCGGCATGGAAATTGGGCAGATCATATACGTAAAGATTGACGGGGTTCATGGTGAGTTTCCAGCAGAAGTGCTGGCAGTAAATCCTGAAGCTGATCAGATGTCGCACAGCTTTGTAGTGCGCGCGGTAATGCAGTACCAAAATGAAGATATGCGTCCAGGGCTTTTTGTCAGAGTTTCCGTACCAAATACAATATCTTCAGAGGCAATACTGGTACCAGAAAGCGCCATATCGCGCGTAGGCGATAACGACGTGGTGTTTAGGGTAGTTGATGGTATGGCCATTAAAACCCCAGTTACAGTAGGGATTCGTCAAAGTGGCGAGGTTGAGATTCTGACGGGAATTAATGCCGGGGACATAGTGATTACTGCCGGGCATCTGAGGGTGCGTGACGGAAGCACAGTCCAAATCTCCACTGGGCTTGATGGACCGGAACAGTAAAGTATGGCTGCTGCTTCAACATCGTTTACCGAAGTTTTTGTTCGCAGGCCGGTATTTTCCACGGTTTTGACTTTGGTTGTATGCCTTCTGGGTATCGTTTCTTACCAAAGGCTGTCCGTGCGCGAGATGCCAAAAATCGAAAAACCGATAATATCGGTAGAATCAAATTATCCGGGCGCTAACCCGTATGTTGTTGAACAGCAAGTTACTAAGGTGCTTGAAGGAGTGTTCGCAACTATACAAGGCGCGGAAATCATCACCTCAAACAGCAGCAATGAGCAAAGCAAAATATCGATACAATTTAGCCCGGACAAAAACGTCGACGTTGCGGCAAGCGAAGTGCAGGAAAGGATCTCGCGTATCTACAGCGAATTACCACAAGATCTTCAGCACCCAATGCTGCATAAGTCTGATGCGGATGCTCACTCGATTATATTTATTGTTTTTACAAGCGATACGCTTTCGAATGATGAAATCCGCGACTATATAGAGCGGTTCATAAAAAGCAAAGTTGAAATATCCTCAGGCGTAGCGCGCGCCGACCTTCAGGGCGGAACTAAAAAAGCGATGCGCATTCAGCTTGATACCCAAAGGCTTGCAGCCTATGGCCTTACCGCAATTGAGGTGCGTAACGCCATTCAAATGCAGTGTGTACAACGTCCCGGCGGGCGTCTTACCGGTAAAGATCGTGAATTTATGATCACAATCGCAGGCGAGATTAATAAGCCAGAGCAATTTGACGAGATATCTATTCCTACGCCAGATGGGAAACCGCTAAAGTTGAAGGATATTGGACGTGCAGAGCTTAGCGGAGGAGAGGTTAGAAGTAATTTTTGGTTTAACGGAAAAGAAGGCGTAGCGCTTGGCGTAGTCAAGCAATCTACGGCAAACCCGCTTGACGTCTGCAAAGGTATTAGAAAAATATTCCCAGATATCGAAAGAGCGCTGCCCAACGGCATAAAAGCAACCATAGCGATGGACCGCACCAAATATATCGAGACTTCAATCGACGAGGTGTATCGCACCATAATCGAGGCAACGGTGCTTGTTATTATAGTGATATTTTTGTTCCTGTGGTCTTTCAGGGCGGCAATTGTCCCACTTGTCACTATACCGGTTTGTTTGTTGGGAACGTTCTTTTTGCTTTACATGTTTGATTTTACAATCAACACGATAACGCTGCTGGCAATGGTTCTTTCCATCGGCTTGGTGGTGGACGACGCAATTGTCGTGCTTGAAAATGTTCACAGGCACATCGAAGCTGGTAAAAGCCGGATTGAAGCTGCGATAGAAGGAACCAAAGAGATTGCTTTTGCCGTAGTAGCCATGACCCTAACGCTGGCCGCTGTATATGCCCCTATAGGCCTAGCGCCAGGAAAGCTTGGTAAATACTTTAGGGAATTTTCATTAGCTTTGGCCGGATCCGTTATGATTTCTGGCTTTGTGGCATTAACGCTGTCTCCGATGATGTGTTCAAAGGTTCTGGCGACAAATGCTCTTAGCAGTGACAGTAAGCGCAGGTGGGTCAGGGGCTATAAAAATCTTGGCATGAAAATTCACAATTTTATCGCTTCGATTGAGCGATGGTATGCCAAGGCGCTTAAGATCTTTCTTAAAAGGCGCGTCATGTCGTTTGCTACTGGTTGCGCGGTGGCCGCCATAGGTTTTGCCATAGGAGGATTTTGGTTGCCGTCCGAAGATACGCCATCAGAAGACGACGGCTGGCTTTCAGTCATTGGTCACGGTCCGATGGACGCAACTTATGACTATATGTGTCGTAATGCTTTGCGGGTGGAAAATATATTAAAAGAAGTGCCGGAAATCGAATTTCGCGACATTGACATCCAAGCTACACAGATAAATGGCGGAGCTATGCTTTCGGACTGGAGTAAACGTAAGCGCACAACCCAAGATATAGCCGATTCTTTAAGAAGCAAGTTCGCTAACATAGCGGGGGCCGATATATATGTCTCTGCCAGCGGAGGAGGCAGCAGCGCCAGCGAAGGTGATAAAATTGAGTTTGTACTTCAGACCAGCCTTGATCTGGCACACTTAGAGATGTATGGCGCGCTGTTTAATCAATTGCTGCATCAATATAGGCATGTTTTCCCCAGGATAGAGACGTCGCTTTTGCCTTCAGCACAAGAATATGTCGTTAACATAGACCGCGAAAGGGCCGCTTCGCTTGGTATAAGTATGAATGAAGTGGCAGAAACTGTGGAGATTTTGGTTAGAGGTAGGACCGCCAACCGTATCAAGCTGGACGGCAAACAATATGACGTTATCGTACAACTAACCGACAAAAAGCGCAGCAGCGTCCAGGATGTGTCTGATATATTCGTCAAGGTACGCGATTCAAACAGTCAGCGTGCTCACTTGCCAAACATGGTGACTTTATCCGACTTGATCACTATTACACCCAAACAGGCCCCGATAGGGCTTTTCCATTATGATCAGCTGTTGGCGATAAGCTTCAAATGCGATATATCCAAAGGACATTCGCTTGGAGAGGCAGTTGACCGAATCGACGACCTTAGGAAGAACTACCTGCCTGACGACATAAGGCTTACTTTCTCAGGCAAAACCCAAACATACATGGAAGAAAGCCGTAATATCATATTTATATTCACAATTGCGTTGCTGTTTATCTTTCTGGTTCTTTCCGCGCAATTTGAAAGCTTTATTGACCCGTTTATCATTTTGCTGAGTGTGCCGCTGTCCATCGCAGGGGCCCTTATAACGCTTAAGCTTGTAAATGGAGGAAGCCTTAACATTTATTCAAAAATAGGTATGGTGACCCTCATCGGCCTAATAACCAAGCACGGCATTTTAATCGTCGATTTTGCCAACAGCCTTGTGCTTGAGGGTAAGTCGAAGGTTGATGCAGTATACGAAGCAGCCAAATTAAGACTACGCCCTATCTTAATGACGACGTTTGCTATGGTGCTTGGTTCGTTGCCTTTGGCCATGGCCATGGGCGCAGGCAGCGGCGCTAGACGTCAGATAGGTTGGGTAATTGTGGGCGGTATGTCCATAGGAACCTTGTTCACCATATTCATACTGCCAGTGGTCTATACAATGATATCCATGAAAGACCGTAGCTATCTTGCGCTTAAAAAACGTTAAAGCCAGAATATGGCGTTCTTTTCTGCAGTTTACGTTCAAGGGCAGACTTTCAAAGCCTCTATAAAAAAACAGTCTGATTCGGAGAAGCGTGCTTTTTCTTCGTATTTCGTTATGATTGGTGACCACGGATTTTGGGGATAAATACACAAATCTAAGCTTTGGTTGGATGTTTGAAACATAGAATCGCTGTTCATAAAATCAAAAACCTCTTGGGCATAGTCTTTGTTATCAGAGGCAAATCGAATACTTCCTCCTGGCGCCAGAACACGCCAGATTAACGTAAGAAACCCCTTTTGCAGCAACCTGCGTTTATGATGACGTTTTTTGGGCCATGGATCCGGAAATAATATGTAGACGCAAGACATGCGATTGTCCGGGATTTCAGATATAAAAGCCCGGCAATCCCCAACAAATACTTTTATGTTACTTATTTTTAATCGATCCATGGAGCTTAGCAGCTTAGCAATGCCGTTAACAAAAGGCTCGCATCCAATGAAACATGTATCCGGTTGACTAAGCGCCTGATTCGTAAGATGTTTACCGTCGCCAAACCCTATCTCCATTTGTGCCAACAAATTATCGTCAAAAAACAAAGCCTTGTTAGCCGTTATTTGCGGCAGAAGATCAGCTAAAAGTTGCTTTTGTCTGTTGGACAAAGGCTTTCCTTTAGTCCTGGCAAAGGACTGTATCCATGCGTGGTGATTGCTCATAGGATGGGAAAATTTTTAATCAAAAAATTATCGAAAATGCTCAAGGTGGTGTTGACGCCAAGCTTGCGTAGGGACGTAACGCCATATTCGCTTACGCCGCATGGAACAATTTGGTCGAAAAAGCTTAAATCTGGATCTATGTTAATGGCGATACCGTGCGTAGTAACTCCATTTACTATTCTTATGCCAATCGCCGCGATTTTGTTGATCGACGGCTGTCTTGTAAAGCTGTCTTTAACCCAAACACCGATTTTATTGGGAATCAAAAAGCCTTTAACATTTACGCTTGCCAGTGCAGAAATGCACCATTCCTCCAGAATCCTCACATATTCTTTTACGCCGACATTCCTTTTAGCGACGTTAATCATAGCATAAACAATGCGTTGTCCTGGGCCGTGATAAGTGTACTTGCCTCCGCGATTGGTTTTGTAAATTGGCACATTGGTTGACTTCAGCATCTCGTACGGCTTAGCTAAAGCGCCGTAGGTAAATATATGCGGATGTTCCAAAAACCAAACCAACTCATCACGCTCGCCCGCGGCAATCGCTTTTGCCGTGTTGTTCATAAACTCTGCCGCATATATGTAATCGACTGAAGATTTAGTGTATAACCAACGCATAGTCTTAACAGCAAACGCTGAAGTCAAAAAGGTGATCCGCAGATGATTAGATATCGAATTGCAATGATTATTTCCACGTTTTTTCTGCTGGGAAAGATTCCGTTTGCGCCCGGCACAGCTGGATCTTTAGGGGGAGTGTTATTGCTCTTCATGATTGGAAATGTTTCGGTATACGCCTATATCTTGCTGGTTATGGGTCTGTGTGTGCTTGGTTGGTGGTCTGTGTTGGTATCGCTTGAAAAGGCAAACACTCCAGATCCTAAGTATATTGTCATAGATGAGGTTGTTGGACAAGCGATTGCAACTGCCCCTCTGATTGGGGCAGAACCACAAAACGCGTGGTGGTGGTATTGCCTGTCTTTCCTTTTGTTTCGCTTATTTGATATATGGAAACCATGGCCCATCAGTTGGGTTGACCGCTTAACGGCAAGCAAACATATCTCCAGATCTGGACAAACAGCCTGCATAATATGCGACGATGTGCTGGCAGGTCTGGCCGCAGGAATTTGCTTATATTTTTCTATGCAGCATTTTTAGTGTTGCTTTTCTTCATTTTTTGGTAAAGGTGCTACAGATCTTTGCGTAATCATATTAAAAAAACATGAACATAATTTCAAAACTAGGCTCTTTATTTTCATCCGACATGGCTATAGACCTTGGTACAGCTAATGTGCTGGTTTATTTGAAAAATGAAGGCATTGTACTGAATGAGCCTTCTGTAGTCGCCATATCGAATATAGGCGGAAAAGTTAATATTTTGGCGATTGGCGAGGAAGCAAAAAACATGGTCGGGAAAACCCCAGGCAGTATCCAAGCTATCCGCCCCTTGAAGGATGGAGTTATCGCTGACTTCGATATTGCTGAAAGCATGATTAAGCACTTTATACGAAAGATTCACAACCGCAGAAGGTTTGTTTCACCTAGAATAATCATATGTATTCCCTACGGCGCAACGGCGGTTGAGCGTAGAGCAATCCAAGAAGCAGCCGAGAGCGCTGGGGCAAGACGGGTCTATTTAATCGAAGAGCCAATGGCCGCAGCGATTGGCGCCGGACTTCCTGTTTCTGAGCCATATGGCTCTATGGTCGTAGATATTGGAGGCGGCACCACTGAAATCGCGGTTTTATCGCTTGGCGGTATTGTATATGCTAAATCAATACGGGTTGGTGGCGATAAGATGGATAATGACATTATCTCGTATGTGCGCAGAACTCATGATCTTTTGATTGGCGAAGCTTCGGCTGAGAAGATTAAAAAAACCATAGGCGCCGCCTTTATCCCTAAAGGAGAGGATGGAAGAAAAACTGTTGTAAAGGGACGTAATATAAAAACCGGTTTTCCTGAGGAAATTGAGATAACTGAAGGGCAAATAGCAGAAGGCTTAAAAGAATGCGTCAATGCCATTGTAAACGCAATTAAAATCGCCCTAGAGAACACTCCACCGGAGCTGTCTTCTGATATAGTTGACAAAGGTATTGTTTTAACCGGGGGTGGGGCTATGTTGAAGGGGCTTGATGAGATCATTCATAATACAACCCACCTCCCTGTCACTGTAGCAGATGATCCTCTGTCATGTGTTGCTATCGGAAGCGGACGAGCCTTAGAAGAACTTGATAAAACGCAAAGCGTCCTTACCTCCTCCTACTAGAGCTTGAATGAGGGGCTAAGCAGGATGTTTGGCAGCAAAATAAGATGGCGCTTTTGGCTTCACTGGGGTGGAGTTGTCGCTTTTGTTTGCCTGCTTGTCGCAGCTGATCGCTTTAATATGCTGTCTTGCGCAAAGAACTGGATAATGCAAATAACAACTTTTGGCGCAAGGAGCGTTGTTAGCTTAACCGAAACAGCTTCGCGAGTTTTGCATAATTTTTCAGGAGAATCTGGACGGGAAATTCTAAGGCTAAAACAAGAACTAATCGCCTGCAAAACTGACCTAGAGAAATTAAAATATCTTCAAACTGGAAACAATCGGCTGAGATCAGCTTTAAATTTCCCCCTTAATACAAATAATGAAATGGTTGCTTTTGCGACGATCTTGAAGGTTCATGAACTTTTAACCTGCAACGAAATATACTTGAACAAAGGAAGCGAATCTGGGATTGATGAAGGGAATGTCGTTATAGGACAATCTGGGATCATAGGCGTTGTTAAGACTGTTGGACATAAGTGGAGCCAAGTCAAAAGAATAACCAGCGCAAGCTTTTTCATGTCCGTTTGTTTTTCCCCTTCTGGGATGTTGGCTATATTAAAAGGCGACGGAGATGGCCGCCTTCGCATATACCTTAAGGAAAACGACAGTACGATCAAGGTTCCTGAAGGTCAACTGGCGTTTACCGACGGACACGACGAAATTTTCCCTGCCGGCATTCTGGTTGGCAAGGTCGACAACGACGAGCGTGTAATTCCATCTTGCGGAATTAGTCAAGTGGGCATTGTATGTGTTGTTAAGCAGCAGTTGCGCGATAAATGAAAAGTACTCTGACTTTATTGATAGTAGGATTTTTGCACTCTGCATTGAGTTGTTGTGCCGATAAAACAAATCTAACTGCAAACGAAACAAGCCCAACGGCAAATTTGTCGAGCGAAGATTTTGGCGTATGTCTTGAGGATCTTGGGCCGCTGGATGAAGAGAAAAAACTGTACATATATACGTGGTTTGATCAAATCTCACCCAAAATTACTGACGCATTTTTCAAGCTTACTGGCGTCAGAGTAATCGTTGATGTATTTGACTGTAATGAAACTTTAGAAGCAAAATTACTAACCGGAAATTGCTCGTATGATCTTGTTCTGCCTACAGTTTGGCCTTTTTTCTGTCATCAAATGCAAGCCAAGACGTTTCAAAAGCTGGATGCCAAAAGGCTTACAAAATATATGCAAAAGCTGGACAAACAAGCGCTTAATCTGCTGCATGACGTCGATCCTTTGAATGAATATGCGATCCCTTTTGCCTGGGGTATCAACGGTATAGGTGTTAATATAGAGCTTATAAAGCGTATAGCGCCTGATATTCCTTTGGATAGTTGGGCAATATTGTTTGATCCGCGGTATGCGAAAAAACTAAGCGCAGCTGGTATTTCCTTGTTGGAAAGCTCAGAAGAGCTGTTTGCCGCGATTTTTGCTTACCTTGGTTATTCGATGGAAAATATAGACCAGAAACAAGCAGATGAAGCGATTAAATGCCTCAGGCAAGTAAGGCCATATGTAAGCAAATTTGATTCATACAGTTTTCAAGATTTAGCCAGCGGGAGCGCCTGTGTGGCTATGTGCTCGTCTGGCGATCTGATGTTTGCACGCACACAAACCTCTAAGGAGAACGCCCGCAATATACGTTTTATTGCACCAAAAGAGGGGGCGTGTCTGTGGATGGAGGTATTGGCAATCCCGAAGAAAGCCAAGCATGTAAATAATGCGCACGCCTTTCTTATTTTCTTGCTGCATCCGAAAGTATCAGCAGAAGCGACGGATTATACTGGATGCGCCGGTGCTGTCCCGGAGGCAAAAAAATACGTTTCCTCGGCAATCGTCAATGATCCATCGATTTATCCTAATAAAAAAATGCTTGGCGGCAGCCAAACAAAAAATACGCTGCCTCGCAATGTAAGCAATCACCTGGGTCGAGCGCTTACCCGAATCAAATCTGAAATATAGAAAATTTTAAGTAAGTGTTGTTGAGGTAAAAACCAAGTAATACATTTGGGTTTTGCTTTAATTTCGCAAACATTTTTTAACCATGACTTGATATTATCAATATGTGTCAAGTTATGGACAAAAATCATGAGCACAATTAAGCCGCTTTGGACACCAAGCGCCGATCGTTGCAAGAGCAGCAACCTCGCCAAGTTCATAGGCATTGTCAACAAGAAGCACAACCTAAAAATAAGCGAATTTAAAGAACTGTGGGATTGGTCAGTTAATTGTAGAGACGAGTTTTGGGATGAAATATGGAGCTTCGGAGATGTCATAGCTTCCAGCAAAGGCAACAGAATAAGCAATGGCGAGAAAAACTTTAAAGCTCACCGATATTTTCCCGATGCGAAACTAAATTTCGCCGAAAACCTTTTGCGTGTCAGAGACAATAAGCCCGCAATAATATTTTGGGGCGAAAACAAAGTAGAAAGAATCATAACTTACAACGAGCTTTATAACAGCGTTAAAGATCTGGCTTACGCCCTTAAAAAGAATGGATTGGAGGTAGGGGATAGAGTCGCCGGATACGTAGCCAACACTCCTGAAACATTGATTGCGGCGCTTGCAACCATATCCCTTGGCGGCGTTTGGTGCGCATGCGCTACAGATTTTGGCGTTAAAGGAGCCTCAGACAGACTGGCTCAAATAGACCCAAAGTTCTTTTTTGCAACTGAGGCTTACTATTACAAAGGTAAGGTATTCGATAACAGTGATAAAATATTCGATATCGCTAAAAGTATCAACACAGTCAAAAAGACTATACTGATTCCATATGCCGATGCGCCAAGGAAAAAACTTGATAAAAATTACGCTTATCTTGACGATTATGTGAATGAATTTGGAGATAAGTCTAAAACGACGCTGGAGTTTGTTCAGCTGCCGTTTAATCATCCGATATATATTCTGTTTACTTCTGGGACGACTGGCGCCCCAAAGTGCATTATCCACGGCGCAGGCGGAACCTTGCTGCAGCACCTGAAAGAGCATCAGCTTCACTGCGATATAAAGCCGGGCGACAGGGTATTTTACTACAGCACGTGCAGCTGGATGATGTGGAATTGGCATGTATCGGCGCTTGCTTCAAAAGCTACGCTTATGATGTTTGACGGCAATCCTTCGTATCCGGATGCATATACTCTGTTCAACTTTGCAGACAAACACAAGATGAATTTCTTTGGTACTTCGTCGAAGTTCTTAGATGTTCTTTACAAAATTGGCGCGAAACCGAAGGATCATAATGATCTTTCATCTGTTCGTACTATCGGCGCGACTGGGTCTCCTATGTCTCTTGAGGCGTTTTCATATGTTTACAAAGACATTAAGCAAGACCTGCACTTAAACGTCTTTTCAGGTGGAACTGACCTCATTTCGTGCTTTATCATCGGCAATCCAATTTCTCCTGTGTATGCTGGGGAAATGCAGGGTATAGGCCTTGGCATGAAGGTAGCGGTGTTTGATGACAATGGCAAGCCTCTAGGCAAAAACCAACAAGGAGAGCTTGTCTGCACTGTGCCGTTTGCGCCGAAACCAGTGGGCTTTTGGAAAGACGACGGCGATCAAAAGTACGATAAGGCATATTATCAAGAATTTCCTGGCGTATGGTCGCACGGCGACTGGATAGAAATTACCGACCGCAACGGCGTGATTATATCCGGACGTGCGGATACGGTACTGAAGCCGAGCGGAGTTCGCATAGGTACAGCCGAAATCTACGCCCAAGTACAAAAAGTTGAAGAAGTGCTTGAAAGCATTGCGGTCGGACAACAATGGAACAACGATGAGAGGATAATCCTTTTTGTGGTTCTGCGGGACAACCTGATCCTTGATGAAGATCTGAAGAAAAAGATTTGCGTCCAGATACGCACCAACGCTACGCCAAGGCATGTTCCTTCTAAAATTATTCAGGTTAAGGAAATTCCTTATACCAAGAACGATAAGATCTCGGAAATTGCTGTGAAATCGGTGATTCAGGGGCGTGAAGTAAAAAACAAAGAATCCCTCAAAAACCCAGCGTCCTTGGAGTTATACCGCAACCTTAAAGAACTTCAGGAAGACTGATGTATAATGGACGAGTTGATTGATGAATTCCTGGAAGAGACGAACGAAAACCTAAATACCCTGGGGGCGTCACTACTCGATTTAGAGAAAAAACCCAACAGCCCCGAGATTTTAAACGAGGTATTTCGAAACTTTCACACTATCAAAGGTTCAGGTGGCGCGCTTGGGTTTTCTAGGCTACAGCGCCTTGCTCATGCGGCAGAAAACGTCTTATCCAAAGTTCGTGAAGGTAAACTGACGGTCGATACAACTTTGGTATCTCTGATACTCAAGGTGATAGACTCTGTTAAGCAGATCATGGATCATATAGCCGCTAACAGAGCAGAGCCTACTGAGGAGTTTACTGACCTTTTAGACCAGTTGGGTAAGTACGCCGATTTGCCTGAGCAAAAAGTTGCAACCCCAACACTCGCTGTTACAGAATCCGTTCAATCCGGGGGGGGGGGGGGGGGGGGGGGGGGGGGGGGGGGGGGGGGGGGGGGGGGGGGGGGGGGCGGGGCCGCCCCGGCTCTGGATTGTTGTGTGGCGGGGTGAGGGGGGCGGGCGGCGAAGTCTTTGTGCATGGTCGCTGTTTCGCTTTGGTGTTCGTGGGGAAAAGGGGTAATGCGGGGGCGGGCTGAGGCTGCGCCGCTTTTTTTGTCATGCAGAAAGGGCGGTGAGGGGTGTCTGTGGCGGGCGGCTATGTTAACAGTCTTTTAATTATTTTTGAATTGAACTATACTTGTGCGTATGTGGAATCCTCGGTTGGGAATCGGGGGGTCGTTGGGAAAAATGCTCTTTCTTCTTGTTTTACCCATTTGAGCAATGCATTCTCTAATGGCGGGGCTTTGCCGCTTAAAACGTGGACGCTGACAGTCGTGTTCTTATTATAATAGAGGTTGATAATGAAGATATTTGTTCGTATCTCGCTTTTTATCGGCGCGCTCATTTTTGCGCTAACCGCCATGATAGGCTTTACCGCGATTGCGGTGTCGTCGCGCATTATGGAATCCACTACCAGAAAGCTGCTGGAAAACGAGGCGGTTCTCGGTGCGGACTTGATAAAGGTCTACATTGACGGGCAGCTGCGGACTCTGCAAGAGTTGTCTTCCCGCGAAGAAGTGCTGTCTATGAATATGAACAACTTTGGCGATATGTTCAGCGAAAGCATCGACCGCGCCGGGTTTCTGGATATAGCGATAGTCTCTCCGGACGGGACTGCCCACTATTTCAAAGACCGGACAACCGCTTTCCTCGGCGACCGCGCTTATGTGATGGAGGCTTTTCGCGGGAAGCCCAATGTTTCAGAGACGCTGGTCATCAGTCGGGTGACGCAGCAGCCCGTGTTGATGTTTGCGGTGCCGGTATTGAACGAATCCGGTTCCCTCATCGGTGTGCTTGTCGGAAGGATGGATGGTAACGCGCTGAGTAAGGTTACGGAGCGCGTACGTTTCGGCGAAACCGGTTATGCCCTGATGGTTAACAGCACGGGGACTTTTATCTCGCACCGGGATGTCGGGATGGTCGCGCGTCAGTATAACCCGATCAACGCGGCCGAATCCGACGCGGGGGCGGTGCCTCTTGCCGAGGCGGTTTCCACGATGTTACAGAACGACCGCGGGTTCTTGTCCTATACACTTGAAAACATTGTTACCTACGCGAGCTTTGTATCGGTAGAAGGTATCCCTTGGAAGCTCGCGGTCACCGTCGAGCGGAACGAGTTTCACGAGAGCATCGCCCAGCTCACCACGCTCATCGTCGGGGTGGGGTTGATACTGCTCGTTATCGGTATTGTCATGACCATCTTCATCAGCCGTTCTGTCACCAGGCCGATTGATGTTGCGGTAGGCGCGTTGAAAGAGATGGGCGAGGGCGATCTTACCAAACGGCTGGAGATCAATTCAAAAGACGAGTTGGGAACTCTTGCGCGGTATTTTAATCAGACAGCCGCCAAAATCGAAGAACTGATTCTCGCCATCATCCAGCGCGTCCTTACTCTGCGTCAGGTGAGCAACAGGCTCTCCGAAAACATGACGTTGACGGCGACTTCCATCAAGGATATTAACGCATCAGTTACCAACGTCAGTGCGCGGATAATAGAACAGAACGCGTCCGTTGACACTTCGAGCGCCGCGTTGATGCTCGTTTCTCAAAACATCGACACGCTCAATGCCGAAGTGACCCAGCAGGCGCAAAACGTGGCGCATTCCGCTTCCGAAGTTGAAAAGATGCTTGCGAGTATCAAGACCGTCGCGGATACTCTGGCGGAAAACAACGCAAACGTTAAGCAGCTCATGGAAGCGTCTGATATTGGCAGGAACGGCCTTTCCGACGTCGCCGAAGACATTCGCGGGATCGCCCGAGAGTCGGAAGGGCTTTTGGAAATCAACGCGGTCATGGAAAGCATCGCGAGTCAGACAAACCTCCTCTCGATGAACGCGGCCATTGAAGCCGCCCACGCCGGAGAATCGGGAAAAGGGTTTGCCGTTGTCGCCGATGAAATCCGCAAACTTGCCGAATCCTCCTCGGAACAATCCAAGACTATTTCGACCGTACTCAAAAAGATCAAATCATCGATAGATAAGATCACTTTGTCCACCGACTCGGTATTATCCGAGTTTGAATCCATCGACGGCAGCATCAAAACCGTAGCCCAACAGGAAGACATGATCCGCAACGCGATGGATGAGCAGCGAGAGGGGAGCCGGCTCATCCTTGACGCGATTGGCCAGTTGCAAGAAACCACCCGAAAAGTAAAAGAAGGGACGACAGGGATGCTCGAAAGCAGCAAGTCGATCATGAAAGAGAGCCGCAATCTCGAAGGACTCTCCGCGGAGATCAAATACAGCATGGACGAGATGGCCATCGGCACCGGCAACATCATCACGTCGATATACGACGCGAACGAAGCCAGCGGCATAAACAAAGAGAACATCGACACCCTGGCGGAAGAAGTGAGCCGTTTCAAAGTAGTACAATCCGGCATCGTTGCGGAGGGCGTCGTGGCGGACTATGTGTGGGACAAGACCTTTGCGACCGGCAACGAAACCATTGACAACCAGCACAAGACGCTGTTTGACGCGCTCAACCGGCTGCTAGCCGCGATGCGGAGCGGCAAAGCGGGAGACGAACTGAAAAAGGCGCTTGACTTTCTCTCCGACTATACGGTCAAACATTTCTTTGATGAAGAACAGATCCAAAAACGCGCCGCCTATCCCGATTATCCGAACCACCACAAGATGCACGAAAGTTTCAAGAAAACGGTGAAAGAACTTGGGGGCGAACTCATCATGAAAGGCGCAAGCGAGAAGCTCGTCTCTGAAGTCCGCCAAAAACTCGGCAACTGGCTCGTAACCCACATAAAAGGCCAGGACATAAAGCTCGGCCTCTACCTCCAAAAAAAAGCGTCAGAACAAAGCTGACCCGCCCGCCTATTCGGATAAACCGCCCCCGGCTTTGGGAATGACTTGAAGGGTGGGGCGCACACACAGGTGCGCCCCAACGTCCCGGCCATTAGACTTATTCGTACTCCCGAATGGGCTTGACGGGCGTTGGGGCGCACCTTGCGTGCGGCCTTACAGGTGCGAGCCCGGGCTTTTTGGCTCGTTGGTAGTTGCTTTTGGCTTCACCTTTTATGCGGCAACAAGTAGAGGGGAGGCGGTGTACGTAGATATCTTGGATACCGGTATCTTTCCTTGAAAATATGGTATACTGCAAGGTATGAAAAGAGTGCAGTTTTTTCTTTTTTTGCTGGCGGCAACGTGGCTTTTCGCGGGCGGAAATCGTGATGATCCCCAAGCGTATATGGGTAGGTCGACCGAGCTTGTTCGGCGGGCCGGGTCTCTCCGTGTCGGGGTGCATTTTGATCTGCCGAGGATGAGTGTCCTTGATGCGAATACGGGCCAGTATTACGGTTATGAGGTTGAGATTTGCCGGCTGCTCGCACGGGATTTGTTGAATGATGAGAGTAAGGTTGAGTTTGTACCCGTGACCAACGAGGAGCGGGAGGAGTTTCTCGACAACGGGACGGTCGATGTGATTATCGCGACTTTTGGGAAAAGCGAGTTGCAGGCGGAGAATTACAACATATCGTCGCCTTACTATACCGATTTTGTCGGGCTGATGGCGCGTCGCGATTCCCATTTTCAGGGGCTGGCGGATCTTAACGGGCGGAGTATCGGCATCGTCAAGGGGACAAATACTTTGCAGGCCATCGATGCGGCGGCGGCGGCCGTCGGGGTGCGTCCGAATATCTATGAATTTGTCCGCTTTTCCGAAATAAAGGCGGCGCTTGATTCGGGGTTGCTGGATGTTTTTGCGTCAGACAGAAGCGTTTTGGCGCGTTTCAATGACGAGTCAACGGTTATCCTGCCTGATAGGTTTGCGCCCCGTGAATACGGTATCGCGACCAAGCTGAGCAATCGCGATCTCGCCGAGTTTATCGAACAGCGGGTTCAGCAATGGCGGCGGGAAAAGATTTTCGACTCGTTAAGCGAATTTTTCGGGCTTTAAACGCCGCGCCGCGAGTCGATAGAAAGCCTACCCCCGGTCCAAACCGTAGCGGATTAATCGGTCGATCAGGGTCCGGTAGGGGATGCCGCACTGTTCCCACAGTTTGGGGTACATGCTGATTGTCGTGAAACCCGGCATGGTGTTGATCTCGTTCACGATGACCTGTCCGTCTTTTTTGACAAAAAAATCGACACGTGACAAATCCGCACAACATAGGGTCAAAAAGGTTTGTATTGCCATTTTACGGATGGTCTCTGTTGTGCCGACCGGTAATTTAGCCGGAATTTCGATGCGCGCGCCGTTTCCATCGATGTATTTCGCGTCATAGGAATAAAATTCGTGTGACGCGATGATCTCTCCCGGACACGACGCTTCTGTCTTCGCACCGTTTCCCAGAACGGCGCATTCAATTTCGCGGCCTTCGATGTATTCTTCAATGATAATTTTGGTGTCGTATAAAAAAGCGTCGTCGAGGTGCCACAGCCATTCATCCTCGCCGTGAATTTTATGCACCCCGACGGATGATCCCATATTCGCCGGTTTCACAAAAAGCGGCAGCCCCAGTTTTCCGACAATCGCAGAAAAGGCGGGAATCGGCTCTTCTTTGTGCAGCGTTACAAAATGGGCGATAGGGATACCCTCGGCACGCAGGATTTTTTTTGCAACGGCCTTGTCCATGCCCAATGCCGAGCCGAGTATGCCGGAACCGACGAAAGGGACGCCGAGCATTTTCAGAAAACCCTGCACCGCGCCGTCCTCGCCAAACGGGCCGTGCAAAACAGGAAACACCACGTCAAAGAGCTGTTTCAAATTGCCGCAGTCAAAAGCAACAAGGTTCTTTTCATTAAGGCAAATCGTTTTCGGATTATTTTCGTTGAGGAGAAACCCGCCGGCCGCGTTCTGCCGCTCTCCACCCTGCCAAAGCCACCGGCCGTCTTTAGTGATACCGATAAGCGTCCAGTCATACACGGCGGGATTGACCGCCTCGGCAATATTCTTCGCCGATTGAAGCGATACTTCGTGTTCCGCCGACTGCCCTCCGCAAAGAAGGGCTACTCTCACCTTTTGTTCCATGGGTGAAACTTTAACGCATATCGGACTTGTACGGCAAGTCCCCGACAGTTTTTAAGGAACAACGCCATTGCCGCTTGGCACGGAGGCGAAGTTCCCGCAGAGGGCGGCACGGTTGCCCTCTTAAAACACGTACTTTATTCCGGCTTTTATGAAGTTGTTGTCATGGTATTGGCCGAGTTCTCCGTCACTGTCGCCCACGAAAAAGCCGCAGGACAGCTCCAGTTCGGCATTGCCGCGGGTGAAGGTCAGACCGGGGATGATGTAGGCGT
>JAIRYS010000014.1 GCA_031267535.1 Holosporales bacterium
CCCACAACACCTACAGCGCAGCAGCCCAGGCAATTTGCTAAAACAGCGCCGGAGGTTAACAACTTTTTCAAATACACGCTATCATTACAATCTTTCATATTAATTTCCTCATTCTATTAAAACCAACTGAACCATTGACCCAATTATACCAAGAACCGTCATTGCCTAAATTCTTAGTATGGGCATAATTCTATAGAGAATCTATTGCTTTTTTATTAAAAAGTAAAGAAAAAAATGTAAAATGGGAAAGATTTAGGAGCCAAGAATAAAAATTAGGGGGGGGGATGATTTAGATTGATGTTTTGTGGAATTATTGCCGTGGCGAGTTATCAGGCAACTATTTGGATTCTTGCGCTTTTTTCAGAAAAAGTAATTAGGACGAGCTGTGCGACGGTCTTAAGACCCTAGGCCAGGCAAAGCGTTGAGCAGATTGGCATTAACTCGTAAATAGAGTTGACGCCAACATCCATCAACGTAACCGCACAAGATCCTCCGCTCCACTCTGCAGAGCGGTAGGTGGGCCTTTTGTGTGCGAAAGATATGTTGCAGATCGTAGCGTAGAGCAAAACACAGCTATATGTGAACATTTGCGTTTAGAGAGAATTGTTCGTGCATATATCTATATCAATTTTGTATCATCTAGCCTTAGAGAGTAATAACCGTTGTCTTTTTAATCCTCAGACCAATTTGCATAAAATCACTCAATCCTCCCATAACCATCCAATACATCTCCAACCACACTGCTTGACCAACTAACGCACTGGAACTGCTGAAATACGCCCATCCTTGAATGTTATGTGTATCTGGTTACATGACATAGCAATGTCGGATGTGCTTACGACCTTACCGTCAGCGCTTGATATTACTGCAAAACCGCGCTCAAGAGTTTTTTGATAACAAAAACTGTCCAGTAAACCGCTAAGCCTTTCAATATAAAAAATCTTGCTGTTCAGCAGATCTTTGCAAATTACGCTAAGTTTGCCGTAAGTTTCGTGAACATTGCGCTCAAAGCAGATGATATCCGGCTTTCTTGCATAAAACAGCGCGAGAGCCTTTATTAGCGAGTGTTTTCTTTGCTCGTAATGAGACAGCACCCTAGATTTCACTGTATCGAACATGTGATCAAGTTTTTGAACCGAAAAACCAACTACTTGCCAAGAGGCGGGCAGTCGCTTGACTGTATTTTGCAAAGTTTCTTCGCTGGATTTTAAGGCGCGCCGAAGGCTGGATTTTAGGCGATTTCTGAAATCCATAACAACATTCGTTAAGTCATCTTTTACCGGTACGGACATTTCAGCAGCCGCGGTAGGAGTAGGCGCACGCACATCAGCAGCAAAATCAAGCAGAGTGTTGTCTGTCTCGTGCCCAATTGCAGAAATCAGAGGAATGCTACTGGCCGATGCCGCGCGTACTACGGCTTCGTCGTTAAACGGCATCAGATCCTCGAAACTACCGCCACCACGGGCGACGATAATTACATCCGGTCGCGGAACTGCTCCGTTATTAATTTCAATTTTATTGAATCCCTTAATAGCATTTACAACTTGCTCTGCCGCACCGTCACCTTGAACAGCCGCAGGCCACAGCAATACCCGCACAGGAAAACGGTCAGATATTCGGTGACATATATCCCGTATCACGGCCCCGCTTGGCGAGGTAATCACACCAATCACTTTTGGCAGATAAGGCAATGGCTTTTTCTTTGAAGGGTCAAATAACCCTTCTTTTAGTAGACGTTCTTTAAGCTCTTTCAGCATTTTAAGCAGGGCGCCTTGGCCGGCAGGTTGAACGTCTGTAACAATCAATTGATAATTTGAACGCAGTTGATAAGTAGTAAGACGCGCAGTGCAGACTACATCCAGTCCTTCGCTTAATTTATCTGCACATTTCGTCCCTCGCCAGCATACGGCGTTTATGACCGCGTCGTTATCCTTAAGACTGAAATATATGTGACCGGAGGCATGCCTTTTAAGGCCACTGACTTCGCCGCGCACGTTCAGCACACCAAAGCCGGACTCGATAGCTTGCTTTATTTTAGCGCTTAACTGAGTGACGGTTACGATTTCTTGCATATGGATTTTTCTTGAATAACGGAATTTTACTGAAATCTACGCGTAGGATAAAGCTATCCGGCTTTTCAACATCATGCTCTATAGCGCCCGGGCAACCACAGCCGATTGGATAGTTGTGGTATCCGTGACCTATCTTATCTGTCAGAAACACCGGAAAACTGGCACGGTCAGCGAATTCAAAAAGTATAGGGATAAACTCACGATCATCTTCTTTCGAAAATCGGCCAAAAACAACGGCTTTTACCCCATCCAAAAGTCCGCTGTCTTCAAGATGCGCTAAAGAACCTATCACCTGGCCCGGATTGCAACCGACGTCTTCCAAGAACAATATTTTATCTTTGCAATCAGCCTGCCAAACAGCGCCAATGCTGGCTTCGACCAAAGTCAAATTCCCACCCGTAAGCGGTCCGTGCAACTTTGACGTCTTTTTAGCATTTGCATTAAGCGGCTGCAGATTTACCTTAATTTGTTTTATCTGCCCAGACAAAACGCCCATAAACAAGCGAAATCCATCGCAATCATGTCCTTCCTGGATTAGCTCCCGCGCCACAGGAGCGTGTATACAACAAACCTTCTGCTTCCGTGCAGAGAACAGAAGGTGCAACGCTGTTACGTCACTGTACCCAACAAGTATAGTCGCCGATGATTTTATGCGTCTTTTGGACAAAATACTCGCCAGTCTTCTTGCTCCATATCCTCCGCGGACAGCCCAAAGAATGCCGCCTGATTCCATTGCTTGAGTGATTTCATCGGCTGTTTGCTTGGCTGTGGCGTTAGTCCATGGATTTGGTTTTAGATAATGCTGATCGGGCAAAAACTTTACTTTACCACTCAGCAAGCTCTTCAGAGCATCTAGCTCTTTAACGGATAAGCCGCTGCTTGGGGCCACTAGCGTGATATTAAGTTCTTTTAAACCCTGCAGAAAAGCTTGATCCTGTAACACAGGGTTTATGTATTGCTCTGACGTCCTGTGACATCCAGCAAGCAAAACCAAAATCGCTAACCAAAATTTGTTCATAATTAACCTGTGCACGCTAAAAATGGCAGCAACCTAAAGCCGCCTCAGCGACCAGCGAGATACTGTATGATCATAATCTCGTGAACATGGCACAACTAAGTGCTTAACCGCCTGCATAGTTCCATTTATCGGACGCTTTTGCCCATCGCATATCTGAAACTTTGTTTCTTTACTGAGATACCAGGCCCATTTTTGATTTTTCCCTTGAGGTGAGGTTTCTTCGATTACCAAGCCGTTTACTTCTTTTAGCTTAGTCAACTTTAAGCTTGCGGGAATTGAAAACATTAAAAAAGTGGCGAAGCCATAAGCATGTGAAACCCTGTCTTCGCACCGCAGCTCTTGCCCGCCGCGACACAGATATATCTGCCTGGTAATGGCAAATATTTCCCCCATAAACAGCCACCTAGTTGACCCATCGAACCAAGTGTTTTTGTTTTCCTCGTACATTTCGTGAATAATTGGCAAGGACTTAAACAATGGGGCGCCGACCGCTTCTTTAGGCGTTTTATCTTGAATGCGAAACGATTTGTTTTCTATACATATGCCAGCGCCGGATATCAGTACCTGACGATCGCAGCTGTATTCAAAATTTAACGGAGAAAACATTTCAGTTTCAGTTACAACAAAATCGCCTGTATCTATAAGAATCGACGAAGGCTCTGATGTGATTTTTATTATGCGTGACGGCGGCACAGCCTCAAGCTGTACAGAGGAGGCGGCTTTGTTTGAGCAGA
This sequence comes from Holosporales bacterium, assembly GCA_031267535.1. Taxonomy (GTDB): domain Bacteria; phylum Pseudomonadota; class Alphaproteobacteria; order UBA3830; family JAIRWN01; genus JAIRWN01. The sequence continues at coordinate 3,825 of JAIRYS010000014.1, forward strand.
GCGTCTTTATAAACTCGCTGGGATAAGGAATCTTGCTGTTAAAAGTCGCAAGGGCTCCGTTTGAGTGAATCATATTGTTTAACAGCTGCCGGCAACATGTGATGGCTTTATCCAAGCAATCTAGATTTTTAATTTCCCAAATCTGCATCAAAAGCTTGATGTTTGAAAGATATTGCAGATTCTCGACAAGGCTGTCTGGCGGCAGACTAGCCAAATGTTCTGGTCTTAGAACGCTGCACATATCAAGGCGCTTGATATACTTATTGGCCAGCTTGGCTCGGTATTGCCTGGGTACAAGCCGAATTACGGCATAGATTACACAAATTAAATTATCAGAATCCAAAAGATGCTTTTCTTCACCAATAAGATATGAAAGCTGGCGCGCGAAACTGCGATGTACAGACGACTTGTCGTCGTTATCGGAAGACGAAACCATGAATCGATAGTTTTGGGCCCAGTTCATAAGCCGAATTGCCGTAATCTTTGGTTCCCATGCTGGACTACGAGTATCTTTGTTCGCCTTTATCCATTGCTCAGTAATCAAGCGAGCCATCTTCATAAATGAGAAGTCGCCGATTCTATTGAAAAACGACAACCAAAAAAAGCTGTGCATTTCTTGTAAGGTATTTCTGTCAGAAAAAGTGTTTTCCCAGAACTGCTTAACTGGTGAAATGGGCAGAGCTTGGCCGTTGATCGTTATCAATTTGCCTTTAAGAATAGCCTGCAGGTCATAGACGAATGGCGAGAAATTTGGAATAGCCCCATTGGACAAATTACGAAGCTTAAAAGCCTTCCGCTTGTAAAAAAAAGGAAAGCCCGGAATCGATTTAAGAATATCGCGCACAACTCCGGTAAACTTATTCCACTTACTCAAATATTTGTTGAAATATTCTACTAACATTTGGTTTGCGTGCCTTTGGCAGCATTTAGTAATTTTTCAACGGCGCCTATTTTGTCTTCAGTCGAAAAAAGGGCTGTACCAGCGATCAGCACATCAGCCCCCTTGGCGACTATATCCCCGGCCGTCATAGGCGACACACCTCCGTCAACGGCTATATTCGCACCATCTTCCGGCAGCATATCACGAATGGCCGCTATTTTATCCAGAGTCGTCGGAATAAACGCCTGACCGCCAAAGCCGGGCCGCACGCCCATAATCAAAACCTGATCCAAGCGCGGGAGATAGTTCTTTACAGACTTTGCATCCGTTTCTGGATTTATGGCTAGCCCAACTTTCATCCTCAAAGCTTTAATGCGCTCTATAACCAATGATACATCGCCTAAAGATTCAACATGAAACGACACGAGATTTGCGCCCTGATTGGTCAGCGATTCTAAGTATTCTGAAGGATTTTTCACCATAAGGTGCACATGAAGGTCTAAATCAGTATAACCCCTGATTTTCCCAACGATATCCGTTGGAAAGCTTGTACATGGGACAAAACGTCCGTCCATGATATCTATGTGAAGGCTGTCTACTCCGGCGCAAACAACTTCTTTCACGTCTCGATCGAATCTGGATGCTTCGGCCGCCAGGATTGACGCGGATAAATGTATGTTCTTGTGCGTAAAATCTTTCATTTTTTGCTCGCGGGCCTATAATACGCCCCTATGAGTATCGAACAAATGATTTCTAGCTATGGGTACTACGCGATTTTCCTGTTTGCCTGCATAGAAGGCGAAGTAGCACTGATAACAGCTGGCTTTTTAGCTCACCAAGGGCTGTTGTCTATTCAGCTAGTAATACTATATGCCTTCCTTGGAACGTTTTTGATGGAGCAAGGCGTTTTCCAGATAGGTCGCGTATATGGCCTTAAGATTCTCGATCGTTTCCCCAAGCTTAAACCAAAAGTGGCGATAGCCTTTAAATGGCTTAAAAAATATGACGTGCTTTTTATCTTTAGCTTTCGTTTTATATACGGCATACGCAACATTTCTCCCTTGATTATTGGGGCGTCAGGGGTGCCTTCTAAAAAGTTCTTTTTTGTTAATTTCGCCGCCGCAATTATTTGGTCTGTATCCATAGCCTGTATAGGGTACGTTTTCTCTAATGCCATAGAAGGCGTCGTCGCCCATTTTGGCGAATACCAGAAGCATATTTTATTTGCCATATTGGGTGTTGTTATCGCGATCTACGCCTGGGTTAGCCTCAGACAGGCATATTTGTCTCGTAAACAATAATCATTTCTTTACCTAATCACCGTACTATTAAGGGTATGTATGTGGCAGATATTCATATGGATAAGGTTATATGCCTTAAGAAATATAAGCAGTGCAAGCGACATAAAATCCCTGCGCAGGCCGCAATCAAGATTGCACAGGCTGACAAATGCTTGCAAGATAGTACGCCAAAGCGCAGAACTTACAAAACGCGCGTGAAGCCCCTAACTTTCGCTAGCTAGGACTCAACACATCTGGTACTCTGCCTTCGATTTTAGAAAGCTTTCCGTTGCATGAAAAAAGCTTTGTTTTTTGTCACAGAGGATTTTGGCTTCGTCAGCCATCGCATCCCTATGGCGGAAGCAGTCTGTTCGTGCGGATTCGATGTGATTGTCGTTGCCCACGAAAATACATCTAAAGATTCGGTTAGTACCATCAAATCCTTGGGGTTCAGATTTATCCCGCTTCAAATAAAACGCGGTGGGACCGGCCCCTTCGACGAATTGCTTACGACAATCAGGTTTTATTCGATTCTACGTAAAGAAAAACCCGATTTACTGTTCAACGTTGCGTTCAAGCCCATAATCTATGGGTCTTCATGCGCATGGGTATGCAGAATTCCTCACATCATTAATTTGATTGCCGGTACCGGTTCATTTTTCATAGAAACGACAAAACTTAGGACAAAGCTGATTCGCCTGGTTATTAAGACGCTTCTTCGAACAATCTTAAGGCTTAAAAACCAGTTTCTTATTGTACAGAACTCAGATGATTTCAGCCAGTTTAGCGGCTATGTCCATAATGGCCACATAAGAAAAATTCGCGGCTCTGGCGTTGATATTGGTAAATTTTCTCCGCTGCCAGAGCCGGTAAATTCCAAATTCACGGCGACTTTTATGGGCAGAATGATCAAAGATAAGGGCGTGTTAGAGTTTATTGAAGCGGCCAAGATCCTCAAAAACAGAAACATCAGAATGCTTTTGGTAGGCAGCCCGGACCCGGAAAACCCTTCGTCCATCTCAAAAGAAACTCTTACTACTTTGGTGCAAGATGACGTTATAGATTGGACTCCGCATACAGATGATATTATCGAAGTTTGGAAACAATCTCATGCGGCCGTTCTGCCGTCCTACAGCGAAGGTAGTCCGAAGTCTCTAATCGAGGCGGCAGCCTGTCAACGCGCTCTGATAGCGACAAACGTAAACGGATGTAAGGAGCTAATCGAGCATAACGTGACCGGAATCCTTATACCACCCAAAGATTCTGGCGCTCTTGCTGCGGCAATTGTTCGCCTTGCCGAGGATTCAGATCTAAGATCAGCTCTAGCATCTAACGCTTACAATTATGTCAAAGCAAACTACGCCTCTACGATGGTTAAGCAACAAATTGCGAATTTAGTCGACGTTTTGCTGACAACAGTCTAACCAAGCCTTTTGTATATACATTTTGCTGGGTGAGGCTGAAAAAATACAAGCTTTGCTAGCCGTTTCTGATGAGCGCCGTGATCAGAATACAATACGCGCCAGGTCATGATGGCTTTGTTTGTGGTCGCCGTAGTAAACAAGTATGGTATCTACATCATTCTTCTAAAAGCGAATCATCGCACGACCATACATAGTCAGTTTCCTCAGAGGGGGGGGGGGGGGTCCCTTCTTCTAGCGCTAGTATACATTGCGTGTCGGATATTATAGTAGGGTAGTACTCCTCAATCCCCCTCAGGAAAAACACCTTGCCCGATCCCAGTCAATTGCGAGCCAGGCCCAAACGTTATTCTGCTCAGTGATCTACAACCAGAGAAACACTCTCTTCCTAGAACACCTACACCGCGCGGAAGGCATATAGATTCCAGTGAAAGGCAACAAGAAAAGGCACTAGGTCCTATCTCCGTCAATTGCGAGTCGGACTCAAAGACTACGGCGCTCAGCGATCTACAACCATAGAAACACTCTCCTCCTAGAACACCTACACTGCGCGGAATGAACATAAATCCCAGTGAAGAACAACCAAAAAAGGCACGATATCCGATCGTTCTCAATCGCGATTCGGACTCAAACGTTACGGCTCTCAGCGCTTCACACCCAAAGAAACACCATTCTTCGATCTCC
>JAIRYS010000036.1 GCA_031267535.1 Holosporales bacterium
GGATGTTAATCCTCAGCTTCGGGCGGCTTGCCATTGATTTCCGAAGACAGGCGTTCGATTTTACGAATGCGTCGAGCCGCCGTTTCCCCTTTCTCGCTACAAGAAAATCGATATATCCCATCTATGCCGAGGTGTGTCTGATTAATATCTGCGCCTTCCTTGCCATTCCTAATCAAAAATAAAACAACATCATAAACCGTAACTGCAATAACCTCAGACCCTTTCTTGAAATACCCAAAATATCCATCATAAAAATTCATATACTGCTGCCAATCTAATACGCAGCATTGAGCATCGCGCATCAAAGAATGGTTTTTGATTAACGGATCCAAAGCCCAACAACTAAGCCCAAACACCTGCCACTTACTTAAATCTATGTCTTCAAGACTCAGGCGGTCCAAAATGCCAATAAGCTTGCTGCCTCTGGCGATTATGATAACCGCCTGCCCCCTAAAGTCGGCTAGTTTGCCGAGGTTATCCAAATTGTTATAATTAATAATCTCAAACTTCGAGTTCCTGCCGGACGAGGCTTGCTGAGCCAGCTCTGCCATAAATCTGTCACTGTATTCCCCACCTGGGGCAAGGATGGCTATGTTGGTTATGCCACTTGCAATCGCATGGCCGGCAACAGACAAAACCTCATCCTCCACACGGTCTCTCAAGGCATACACGTGGTCACAAGCTTTGCCTGTGCATTTTGATAAGCTTATCACAGGAATATCGTTTTCCTCCGCAATGCTGAGCAAATCGGGAACCCTTTCTGCTGGAAAGCCAACAACTATCGCACCGGCCGCCTTTAGCTTGCATTCCTCAAGCTTGTCGGCCGTCATAAAAACCAAAGCGGTATTTTTAGATGCGCTGTTTTCTAGCGCCAGCATCGCTGCGTTGATTATCGACCCGCAATCCTGAGAAGCGGGCAGCACCACCGCAATGATCTTACCAATCACGCTTTCTTCTTTTATAGGCGTAAGGTCTACACGTTCAGACTCTTCGATCTTCACGAGCTTAGGAGCGACAACCTCTGTCGCCGCTGGCTCGGTCGAGCCTTGATTTTGCGTACTGCACCCGACTATAGTGAGGGCATAGAGATAGACGCTAGCTGTAATTGTTCTACGTAACATGGATTCCTCAGAGTATACACAACCCTGGTTAAACAAACTTCACGGCGAGAGTATCACAAAGAAGCTAAGGTCTCAACAAAACGTACCCGGCCTATACATAGTGGCCACCCCAATTGGGAACCTTTTTGATATAACCATAAGGGCGCTGCATGTGCTAAGCTTATGCGACGTCATAATTGCTGAGGATACCAGAGTAACAGGCAAGCTTTTGAACTTCTATGGAATAAAAAAGCCGCTGCTCTCATATCACAACCATAACGAAAAAGAGGCTGCTCCAAAACTATTAGCCCGGCTTAAAAACGGAGAAACTTTGGCGTTGGTAAGCGACGCTGGAAGCCCGTTGGTATCCGATCCAGGCTACGAGATTGTTGACGCTTGCATACGTAAAAACATATTCACAACGTATATACCTGGTGCAAGTTCGGTTATTGCGGCGTTTGTCGGGGCAGGGCTTCCAACGCATAACTTTTGTTTTCTAGGATTCGTTCCGGCTAAAAGCCCTGAAGCTAGGCGCTTTCTGAAGCAACTTAAAGATCTGCCCTACACGGGGATCATGTTCGAAACGGCGAAACGGCTCAGAGCCACCCTGGGTCTTTTGACCGACATACTTGGCTCCAGCAGGCGGATAGCCATCGCCAAAGAGCTTACCAAACTTCACGAAACCTTCATTCTCGGCACGATAGGGGACATAGCGATACCCGAGACTATCCGTGGAGAGATTACAATTGTGATCGCGCCCGAGCAAAAGCGCGCCCAGACCATAAGCGATGAAGAGCTTAGCCTGGCAATACGAAAATATGCCGAGACAACTACTTTGAGGCAAGCAATAAATGCAGTAAGCGCTGATTTAAATGTTGCCAAAAACAGAGTGTATAAACTTGCGCTACAACAAGCCAACAAAGAAAATCAACTACCTTAAGGGCTTAGCGGCCGAGTATTGGACCATGGTATTTTTGCGGGCTAAGGGCTATCGCATACTTCGGCACAGGTATAAATGCAAGCAGGGCGAGGTGGACATAATATGCGAGAAACGGCATGCCGTTGTGTTTATTGAGGTTAAATACAGATCAACGCTGGATCAAGCGCTGTTCGCCGTAGACAAGCAAAAATATAACAGAATCCAAAAAGTCGCTTTACACTTTATAAAAACTAATCCGCAATATCACAACTGCAACCTAAGAGTAGACATAGTTGCCATTGGCCGATTTTTCTCCATATCTCATCAGAAAAACGTAATTTTATAAAAATTATTATTAAATTATTTGCAAAATATGTTATAAGTAGTTCTAGATGTGTTTTATGTTGATAAAAACTTAGCGGAATAACGCACATGGTTAAAAGGGTTAAATCGGAGCAATGCGCTTTATCCGTTGTTCATGGAGACTTTAGACAACACGTTGAGGAAAGTTCGGTTAAGAAAGGGAGCAATAGTACGATGGCAACTGAAAATAAAGAAAAAAACAAGTTTGGGGCGTATGATCCTGCAAAAATGTCTGAGACGCTGAAAAGCGGTCTTGAGACAGCCTCAAATATAAACAAAATGTCGCTTGAGATGCTGAGTAGCATAGCAAAGCTTCAAACAAGTTTTGTAAAACAGATGATTGGCGAGGCTTCCGGTTCTTGTAAGAATTATCTCGATCTTAACAAGATTCAGGACCAGTTTAAGATGTCGTCTGAAAAGATCAGGGAAAATGTCGAAAAGAATATCTCTCACGGCAAGCAAATAGCAGAGATGATAACCTCAACAGGTTCTCAGATTGTAGATCTGCTTAAAACTCGCTTTAATGACAGTATGGAGAAGTTTAAGACAGCATCTGCTCGCAAAAACTAATTAACCAAC
>JAIRYS010000023.1 GCA_031267535.1 Holosporales bacterium
CGCGGAATCGTCCATAATTGCTGATATATCCGGAGCGTCGGTGACTTTCATGCCAATGGAATGATAACCGGAATCCACGTATACGACCTCGCCAGTAACGCCGGAGCTTAAATCGCTGACTAAAACCGCAGCATCTCCATTACTTTTACGTGCATATCAAATTTGATCTCATGTAAATTCGGCGTTACGCAAAACAGACTTTTTTATAAGCCTGATACAAGCAGATTTCTTACGGGCTTACCTGAACAAACACCACCACTTCAACCAATAAAATCAATCTTAACAAAACTTGTGCGGATGAATATTTGGTGGGCCCGGTAGGGTTCGAACCTACGACACCTCCGTTATGAGCGGAGAGTTCTAACCGCTGAACTACAGGCCCCACCGCATTGGAGAGTAAACGCAAAACAAACCAAGTCAAGAGGTTTATGGCCTGTCAGCCCCTACACCTCGCCCTCAAACAGCGTATTATAAAAGGCGACTTACTTTGAGGTTTTCTTGGCTGTTGACATAGCGGCCTCTGATTTTGTGGCGAGTTGGGCAATTTCATCAACAGGCCCCCCTTGTATTGCAGTATCATTACCGGGGGATGAGCCTGTCTTATCATCGGTCTGCGAGACAGCCTGCATAGGCGCTTCGTTTTCATCTATAATTTGTTCATTAGAGACCGGCCCATCGTTGTCCACCGTAGTTAAGTTTTGATAAATCTCTTTATCCTGGTGTGGGACGTCGATTCCGTTTGTAGTAGGCTTGACCTTGATAGGGACTTTAGGGCCCTCGATTAGCGCTATTTCGCCGTCGTGAAAATTGGATATTATATACCAGATGACGCATAAAATTGTGACAATTCCAACGATTATCAGTATTTTTTGCGACCGCAGCAGATCGGTGATTTTCCTGTACATTGCTAGCGCAGTTCTTCAACCGGATCGATACCGACGATCTTAAATCCTGATGAAATTACCATTTTCGTCGCGTACAACAGCGCTAGTCTGGATGCGGTCTCAGCCTCATTATCTGTATTTACGAACCTTAAGGTCAAATCATTTTTCCCAGCGTTCCACAATGCATGCAATCCAGCCGCAACTTCCTGCAGAAAAAAGACTATCTTATGGGGTTCAAGCGCCAATGCCGCTGTATTTAGCGCCCTTGGCCATTGCAAAAGCAGCTTAATTTGCGTTAGCTCCTCTTCAGAGTTCAGTTGCGACAGATCGGCGCTTTTCGCTATATCAGCGCTGAAATCTCGGCCAAAAGACTCGCGGTATTGGCGAAATACTGAACATATCCTGGCGTGAGCATATTGAACATAGAAGACGGGATTGTCTCGACTTTTCTCTACTACTTGAGCGAAATCAAAATCCAAAGCCATATCATCGCGGCGCGTAAGCATTATAAATCTTGTAACGTCGCGCCCAACTGCATCAAGAACATCTCGCATAGTTATGAAGACTCCGGCCCGTTTGGACATTTTGACGTCTTTACCGTCCCTTACAAACTTAACTAACTGACAGATTTTTACTGTAAGCTTTTTGTCTGACAAAGCGTCCACAGCGGCTTCCATCCGTTTAACATAACCGCCATGATCTGCCCCCCAGAAGTTTATCAAAATGTCATGGCCTCGTTCCAGCTTGTCGCGATGATAGGCTATATCAGAAGCGAAATAGGTCCATGACCCATCTGATTTCAATAAAGGGCGATCGATCTCGTCTCCAAAGGCCGTAGACTTAAACAGAGTCTGCTCTCTAGGTTCCCAATCGTCTACCATTTTACCCTTCGGTGGATTAAGGACGCCTTGATAAACCAAACCCTTGCTTTTTAAGTATTCGAGCGTTTCCCCAACCAGTCCCTTTTCTATCAGCGAGGCTTCAGACACAAAGACGTCGTGATGCACGCCTAACTCAGCCAGGTCTTGCTTGATGATTGTCATTTGGTCCTGAACCGAGAATTGTTTGAATAAAGGCAACCACTCTTGCTCTGATTGATCCAAAAATTTATTCCCATGAAGCTTAATAAGCTTTTGTGCAATATCTGAGACATATTCGCCAGGATAGCAATTATCCGGCAACGGCCCCATACTGCGACCAAGCCGTTCGCAGTAACGGTGGTATACCGACCTGGCGAGAACGTCTATTTGATTGCCGGCGTCGTTTATATAATATTCCTTGGTTACATAATATCCAACCGCGCTTAGCAGATTTGCCAGAACATCGCCGACGACAGCCCCTCTTGCATGGCCGGCATGCAGCGGCCCAGTCGGATTAGCCGAGACGTATTCTATGTTTACTTTTTGTCCTTGGCCTAAGTCATGAAGGCCGAAGCGCTCGCCAGGAATGCTTATCACTTCAGCGAGACATTTTTGAACATAGCTTGGACTTAAAGCCCAATTTATAAACCCAGGCCCGGCGACATTAACATTTGCGATTCTGTCATCGCGTTGCAGTACCTCGGCAATATCTTCGGCAAGCTTTCTGGGATTAATCCCTGCAGTCTTAGCAAAAACCATCGCAACATTAGAGGACATATCGCCAAACTTTTGGTCTTTAGGCGTTTCTACTTTTATCGCGCTGTCGTTAAGCACGGTTGGTTCAATGACCGTTTTGTCGCAATTTTTCATAACCTCCAGAAAGGATTTTTTGACCAGAGCCTCAAAGGCACAAAAAACATCTTGTGTTTCCACGCACGTCACCCCTAGTATTACAGCTGCACTTCAGCGGAGAGCCATCACTTGCGCATCGTAACCTGGAACGTAAATTCCATCAACTGCAGACTGGATCACATATGTACTTTGGTTGACCAATTATCGCCGGAAATTATATTGCTGCAGGAAATCAAAACGCCAGCAGAAAGATTCCCACAAAGCTTATTGTTTGATAAAGGCTATAACTGCGCCGTAAATGGACAAAAGTCGTATAACGGAGTAGCCGTTTTATCTAAATCACCGATAAGCGATGTCAAAACTGCGTTTTGCGACCAGTACTGCGCAGAAGCCAGGTATATCGAATGCATTACAGGCAGGCTCCGCGTAGCCTCGATTTATGTGCCAAATGGACGCGAAGTTGGCAGTTCTTACTATGGTTTAAAGCTCGGTTTTATGGAACAGCTGTCTGCATACCTTGAGCGCGAGGCTGCGTCTGACGAATATTTCGTAATCGGTGGAGATTTCAACATAGCCTTAAATGACAACGACGTTTGGAATCCAGCGGCATTCGAAGGACAGTTGCTTTTCACCGAAGCGGAACGTTCGTCGCTTAAAAAAATCAAGCAAGCAGGTTTGGCAGACGCCTTGGGTGTTTCTGACCAGTCTATCTGTGATAAAAAATCAAATGACGATTGCGACAAATTTACCTGGTGGGATTACCGAGCAGGCTCTTTCGACAAAAACCACGGCGTTCGCTTAGATTATGTATTTCTGTCTGCCTTGGCGGCAAAATGTCTAACGCAAACTGAAGTCCTGAGGAATTTCCGAGCTCTACTTCGTCCTTCAGATCATGCTCCAGTGATGACGGAATTAAATATCTAACCAAAACGCAGTTTCTCTCTTCGAAAGATTTGTACGCGATAAAAGCTACTTCAAAATGCGGTTCCACCATCCCCTTTTGGATTTAGAAGACGGTTTCGTCGAGCCGTCGCTTTTATCAGGCTTTTGCTCAGCGTCTAGCGTGCCAGATGCTTCAGTTTCTCCGGAACTTAGCTCTGGTTTTTCCAGCAGCGACATCATCAACGATTTGTCAGGATTTCTTCTTCTGCGAGACGGTTTCTTGTTTGAACGAGCTTCTTCTTGGCCAGAAGCTTTACCCTCACTGTCAGATACCGCCAGCGCAAATCTTGGCGCAGCAGAACTTTGCTCACCCTCCGGTATCGAAACATCAGACGAGCTGCTTTCTTGTTTTGTGTTTTGCAAATGATTACGCTTATCGTTAGGCCCTTTGCGCTTAGCGTGGGATTTTGGCCCAGCGTTTGATTCATGGGTTTCTACCTGCTTATCGGTCGAGGAACGCGGCTTGCCAGATGCTGACTCAAACCTATATTTCAATGTATTCAGCGATACGTCAGAGGTGAATACTACGCAGGCTCCGAATTTTTCCTCAAGCGCGCAGATATCTTTCTTTTTATGATTAAGCACATAAGCCGCTATTTCAGGTAATACATTAAGCGTAACGCCTTTAGATGCAGGCTGCTTGGACAGTTCAAGCTCAAGCTCTCGAACCAGTTGCATAGCTACAGAATCCAGCGATTTAACAACCCCTGACCCCAGGCAATGAGGGCATCGGACTGTGTACCCCTCGGTAATACTTGGTCGTCTACGCTCGCGAGAGATTTCCAAAAGACCAAACTGGCTTATTTTGGACATATAAACCCTGGACCGATCCGCCGCCAAGGCTTCTTTAGCCTTTTTTTCTACTTCACCGACCTTGCTTTTATCCTTCATATCAATAAGATCTATAACGATAAGGCCGGCCAAATCCCTTAAACGCATTTGTCTGGCGGTTTCTTCGACGGCTTCTAAATTTGTCCTAAGGGCCGTTTCCTCCATATTACGCTCTCGTCTAGCTCTGCCGGAGTTTACATCCACGGCAATCAAGGCCTCAGTTGAATGAATAACCAAATATCCGCCTGATTTAAGCGGAACCTCAGACTGATAGATTCTTTCGATTTGTTCGTCGATTTTGTAATTAACAAAAAGAGGCTCCTTTCTGTTTTTATAAAGTTTTACACGTTTCGCATGTTCAGGAATTGTGGATTCCATAAACTGCTTTATTTGCTGATAAAGCTCTTTCCCATCGACCAATAATTCAGCGGTATCTTGGGCGTACAGATCTCTGACGATTCGTTTGGCGAAGCTTTCTTCTTCGTGTATCAAACACGGGGCGGTTGATTTAACTGTAGTTTCCCTTATCTCATTCCAGATATGCTCTAAGCCTTTATAATCATTTTTGATTTCGTCCGCGCTTACCGACGTTCCAGCCGTGCGAATTACTATGCAACCGGAGCGCGAGGGTTTCAGCTCATCGAGTATCGCACGAACTCGCTCTCTGTCTTTTTGATCGCTAATCCGGCGCGAAATGCCATCTGGTTTCCTGGTGTTTGGCATGAATACACAATACCGGCCAGCCAGGGATATATGGGTAGTAAGAGCGGCGCACTTACTTCCGCGTTCTTCTTTAACAATCTGAACCAGTAATATCTGGCCGGGTCTTATTACTTCTTGGACTTTATACTTTCTGTAAAACCGAGCTCTGAACTTTTCTAAGCGTGTCTCTAAGCTTGGCTGGGCGTCTTCTTCCGGCTCGATACTATCCACGCCGTCCGTGATACTTTCGTCCAAGTTAGGGACAGCGTCATCTGTGTCATCTGGTTTTTGGCCCTTTTCGACCGCTAATTCTAGAGGCGAGGGGTCTTCTTGGCCCAAATCAGCGACTTCCGTTGTCGATTTATCGGCATTTTCCGCTATTTCAGCAAGACCGCGCTCAAGCTCTTTCTTATCGTCGGTTGGTATCTGATAGTAGTCCGGGTGTATTTCATTCAGCCCTAAAAAGCCATTACGCTCAAGCCCGCAGTCTACAAATATTGCTTGGATAGAGGGCTCGATTCTAACAACTTTGGCTAGGTATATATTGCCTTTTATTCGGACCTTTTTGGTATTCTCGCTTTCAAATTCCTTTAAATCGCCATTTTGAGTGACTGCTACCCTGACGTCTTCGGGGTGGACAGCGTCGATGAACATTTTACGTGACATAATTTTCCTTCTGATACGTGAGATAGACGCCGTATGCCTTGATGGGTATATAAATCCCAAAATTCAATTAAACTGCACATATAAAGCTCTTATCTACACTAAAACAATCTTACACGGCTAAGAAAACTCAACCGCTTCTTTCTTCATGGTACTCTATATCCTTTTATTTTACTAATCTTTTATCGTCCTCTCAATTACGTAACGCTAAATTTTGCAAGTTGTTGAAAAGACAGCGTGCGAGTGATACTGTGACCCTCAATCAAATTTAATTAGCCGCTACAAAATGCAAAAATGGCTCTTTCGTTCATTGCTTCAGCTCATACTCTGTCATAATTTTTGCTTTGCCGCTGATGAGTCGGCGCTGCAGATTCCAGACGAGATTAAAAAGCAAGTTCCCAAAGAACACCAGGCGCGCGCCTTTTTAAGCGCTATTTTGAACTTGATCAGATCAGCTTATGTCCAAGAGATTTCTGATGAAAAGTTGGTAGAAATCACCCTAAACAACCTGCTGCCAGCGCTGGATCCGCATTCCAGCTATCTTCCGCCAAAGGCGTTTAAGGCTTTGTTTGAGCATATGTCGGGAGAGTTTGGCGGCCTTGGTATAGAGATAACAATTGATGGCGGTTTCGTAAGGATTATTGCGCCTATAGACGATACTCCGGCGCATCGTGTTGGGCTGAAGGCCGGTGATTTGATAACCCACATAGACGGAGAGTTTGTTCAATCTATGTCGGCGGATGACGCAGTGCGGCGTATGCGCGGCAAGCCTGGCACTTCGGTAAAGCTGAAGATTAAAAGGGTCAACAAGGACTTGTTTGAAGTGTCGATCAAACGCGATCTTATAAAAGTAAAATCGGTTAAGTACGAGATTTTGAATGGCATTGCTTACGTGCGTATATCCGTGTTTGACCAGAATGTAGGAACCGGTCTTCGCAAAGCGATGAAGGAAATTAACGAAAAACTTGGTAAAAACCTTATCGGGGTTGTGCTTGATCTGCGCAATAATCCTGGCGGAGCGCTAGATCAGGCAATAGCTGCGGCCGAAACCTTTTTGCCTAAGGACAAAATCATTGTCTCAATAAAGGCGCGTAATGATCGTGATCAGCAAGAGTTCAAATCTAGCCATAAAGACGAGTTACAAGGCAAGCCGCTGGTGATCTTGGTAAACAGCGCTACAGCCTCGGCGCCGGAAATTGTCGCAGGCGCTTTACAAGATCATAAGCGCGCCTTAATCGTCGGCATGCGGTCGTTTGGCAAGGGATCTGTGCAGCGTGTTATCCCAATCTCAAAGGAATCTGGCGTCAAGCTAACTATGGCTAGGTACTTTACGCCAAGCGGCCGAAGTATCCAGGCCAAGGGCATAACGCCGGACATAGAAGTCGACATGGCTAAAATAAAGCCGTTCAAGGACATTGTTTTCGTCCGTGAGGAAGATCTTTATAACGCGCTTTATAAGGACGAGAAACCCAAGGGACAAAAGAATTTAAGCGAAGAGGATTTGGATAAAGAGCTTAAGAAAATAGAACAGCATGACAGGCTTGCCTTGGACAAAATTAAAGGCAAAAAACCGGATAAGCATGACAAAACCGATAAGCAGAAAGCAGATGAAGACTTAGAGTCCGATCTGTACAAAATGTCGCTTAAAGAACGCTTGTCAAAGGATATACAGCTTATGCAGGCCTTTGGTTTGGTAAAGGCTTGGAAGTCGATAAGGTCTGTCTGTCTTGGTAAAGACGAGTAGCTTCAATTCTTTTGCAAATGCGTGGTGGGCGTATCCTGCACCATGATGCATTGCGGTGACATAAGCCTAAGCGTACCCAGCAAAACGTTCTTGGTCGGCGAGTATGCCGTGTTGGAGCGATTTTGTGCGATACTTCTGAACACTTCCCCTAAGTTTCGCTTGGATTGTTCTCTGGTCGGCGGATCCGCAAACAGCGACAACGCTTTACATATCAGTAGGCAATCGCCGTTTTTTGTATTGGTTCATAGCTATGCAGATGTATTTAGCCATTACAGGCTTAAATTTTCCGACCCCCATCTAGGCAGTGGAGGGTTTGGAGCTTCAAGCGCCAAGTTTCTTATGGCGTATCGTGCTATGACTTTAATTAAAAACGAAAAGTTTAATATTTCAAAAACGCTTGAGTACTATCGGGAGATATCCTGCGAAAGTGGGGTGGAAGGTCATGCCAAACCAAGCGGGGCAGATGTTGTTGCCCAATACAGCGGCGGCGTTACGTATCTTTCGCCTGCTAGCGATCCAAAAGACATTGGATGGCCGTTTGAAGATATAGCTGCGCTGATATTTAAGACCAGCGTGAAGATACAAACGTACAAACACCTTGAGGGCCTAGGGCGAAAGCAATTTCAATTATCAGGCAAGGCTGAATATCCCGCTTTGTCTTCGGTAATAGATATGGCATATCAAGCTTTCACAGACAAATCTTCTGACTTACTGATAAAGGCGGTAAATAAATACGCCGAACTTATGCTGGATATGAAGCTGGTCCACCCGGATACCAAAACAATCCTTGATGAACTACGCAAATCGCAAGATGTTCTTGCCGCCAAAGGATGCGGAGCTCTGGGTGCAGATGTGATCTTGGTTTTGTGCAATTCAACAAACAAAGAGCAGACCAAAACGTTTGCGACTGGTCTGGGGTTAACCTATGTTAGCAGCAGCGATAATCTATCCTCGGGTTTGGAGTTCGTTATACAATGAGCTGGATTGCTTGCGCCCCATCCAACATAGCCTTGATCAAGTATATGGGCAAACTGGATGAAGAGCGAAATGTGCCGCTCAACGCTTCATTGTCTTTTACAAGTCATGACTTTATAAGCCGGGCGGAGCTTAGTGTTGCCGATAATGCAGCTGGCGACTGCTGGCAGCCGTTCGATGATGAAGGTGTTTTTGCTGGTATATACCTATCCGAGCAAGAGCAATCAAAATATATTAAACATCTGGGATTTATAAAAAACCACCTTGAATTCAGCGGCAATTTTATCCTTAAGTCTGGCAATAATTTTCCAAAAGGCGCAGGTATCGCAAGCTCAGCCTCAAGCTTTGCAGCCTTGACTAAAGCGGCCGTTCAAGCGATTTGCGAGCTGAAGGGAGGAGTGGTATTGCCGGTTGAACAGATGGCCGCGCTAAGCCGTATTGGATCGGGTTCATCATGCAGGTCCTTTTTTTCGCCTTGGGCGCTTTGGAATGGAGAGGAGGTTAAAAGTCTTAGTTTTGGTGAATTTGATCATCTGTCGCATCAGATAATAATAGTTTCTGACAAAGCTAAGAAAGTGTCGTCAAGCCAAGCTCACAGGCTGGTAAAAACCAGCTTGTTGTACAAAGATCGTGTAGATAGAGCTGAAACCAGATTGAAACAACTGATAAAAGCGTTGGAATCCGATGATTGGCATACGGTATTTAAAATCTGCTGGGCAGAATTCGCAGATATGCACGCGCTGTTTGCAACCTGCGACGAGCCATTTTCCTATATATCAGGCGACAGCGTAAAAGCGCTCAACGCCGCTACATCTTTCTGGTCAACGTATGGCGACGGGCCGATTGTAACCATGGACGCCGGGGCTAACGTACACGTGTTTTGGCGACAAGATCAATCCAGATTGCAAATACAATTCTCCGGCTTGCCTGAGCTAGCTGGTTTCAAGGTAATAAATGACGGAAATCACGGAAACAAGCGGTAAATGGATATTATCTGGAGAACATGCAGTCGTACACAACCGACGTGCGATTGCGTTCCCGTTGCCTGACAGAAAGATGCGCCTAACCTGGACGGCCAAAGAGGGGAGCTCTTTTGTTTCGCAAAATCAGCCTGAGCTAGCTGAAATTCTTGAAAAAACGTTTGTACACGGGGCTGATTTAGCCAATATTCCAATCCCAAGACTTTGGGGCAGTTTTCATATGTCGTCAAACATCAACATAGGATGTGGCTTGGGATCATCAGCAGCCGTCTGCATCTTAGTGGCCAAATGGTTCATAAACAGAGGGTACATAGATCAGGCTCAGCTTCTGCTTTTTGCGACAGAGCTAGAGAACAGTTTTCACAGCAACAGCAGCGGCCTGGACGTAGCAGTCGTTGTAGCCGGCCGGCCGATACTGTTTTCAAGACCCGCCGGCATAAAAGCGCTGAACCTTACCTGGAAGCCGAAATTGTATCTATCCTCAAGCGGAATAAGCGGCAAAACTGCCGATGCGATCAAGCGTGTTCAGAGCGCGAGTAATGAAATCCTATACGACAAGATGGAAAGCGCGACAATAATTTGCCTAAAAGCGCTGACTGAAAATTTTTCTGACCGGAGTCTTGGTCGTCTCGCCCAAGGCATAAACATTGCCTGCGAATGCTTTAGTGATTGGGGTCTTGTAACCAAACCTCTTCAACAAAACATGAATAACTTGACGTCGGCTGGCGCAATCGCCGTTAAGCCTACAGGAGCCGGCGACGGCGGATTTATTTTATCTTTGTGGGGCCGCAATCCTCCGTTATCACTGGAACAATCTTTAATTCCCGCTCTCTGACCAGTTATCTAAGTTAATAATTTTCATTTTTCATTAACTTTTAGTTGTTAAACCAAACTCAAGCGTGCAATTTTTGCTATGTAAATTATTTTAATAAAAACAACGTAAATTTTTTAATAAAGCTCATGAAGGAACCGTCTTGCAGGATCCAGTAGTTATTGTGTCATACGCTCGTACTCCAATTGGGGCATTCAAGGGGTGTTTTGCTTCGCTTAGCGCGGTTGAACTTGGCGCCGCCGCTATCAAAGGCGCGTTGAACAAGCTTCTTGTAAAGATTGAGTGTGAAGAAGCGCTTATGGGCTGCGTCTTGTCAGCAGGCGTTGGCCAGTCGCCAGCTCGTCAGGCAGCTATACGTGCGGGACTGTCTGACAGTATATGCTCAACGACCATCAACAAAGTCTGCGGGTCTGGTATGCGTTCTGTCATGTTGGCGGCTGATGCTTTGATGCTAAGACATTGTGATACGGCCGTTGCCGGCGGTATGGAGAGCATGACCAACGCCCCGTATTTGTTACAAAAGGCGCGTGCTGGATATGGCTTAGGGCACGATAAAATCATTGATCATATGATGCGCGACGGGCTTGAAGACGCTTATCTTCCCAATGGCGTAAGTATGGGAATGCTGGCGGAAGAAACTGCCGAAGCCTATGGTTTTGGACGAACCGAACAAGATGAATTTGCTTTGCGTTCCGTAAAAAGAGCGCAAAAAGCCAACACTGACGGAGTTTTTGCTAAAGAAATCATTGGCGTGGAGATTAGAAGCAAAAAGGATACAATCGTTGTCGATCGCGACGAAGCCATCATGTCGCTTAATCCAGATAAGATTCCCACATTGCGCCCATGTTTTAAGGAAAATGGAACCATCACTGCCGCAAGCTCAAGTTCTATCTCAGACGGCGGCGCAGCAATGATTCTTATGAAAGAAAGTAAAGCTGTATCGCTTGGTCTTAGGCCAATTGCGAAAATTTGTGGATACGCCAGTTTTTCCCATGCTCCAAGAATGTTCACCACTGCGCCAATTGGTGCGATAAATAAGCTGCTGAATAAATTAAATTGGAGCAAAGAAAAGGTGGATTTGTACGAAATAAATGAAGCCTTTGCGGTGGTTGCTATGGCTGTCGTTCGCGACCTTAGCTTAAGTATGGATAACGTGAACATTCACGGCGGCGCTTGCGCGCTTGGTCACCCGCTGGGAACCAGTGGCGCCAGGATACTGATTTCCTTACTTAACGCCCTTCAGCTTCATTCATTATCAAAAGGTATCGCAGCCCTGTGTGTAGGCGGTGGAGAAGCCGTCGCCATAGGCGTTGAGATGTGCTAAATCACCTTACAAAACAAACTGCCATTTAAGCTTTTTATCAACTAAAGAATTTCTGATTGTATTTCTAGTAAAGTTTAAAAGATTTGCTTAGGCTATCTTTACCTAACTAAAGCAAGATCTAATAAGGATCCTACTGTGCCCACCAGCGGGTTTATTGAGATTCTGTGAGGGATTTTTATTTAGCTGATAAGCAGAACACAGACGCCGATTTGATTTTACTCAATTTAAATTGATTAATACAAAA
>JAIRYS010000005.1 GCA_031267535.1 Holosporales bacterium
ATGCTGTTCGCTAAATAAAAAAAATGTTTCCAATAGAAAACCAACCTTAACCGCTTCTGCACCCCTAAAACTTGATTGTGACGCAAGGATATATGACTCGGTGATAGTTGTGAATATTAGCCCATCCTAACCCAGCCGAGATCTCCACGCGTTCTCGTCCAAAACGGTAACGCCGAGACTTTGGGCTTGTTTTAGTTTAGAGCCCGGGCTTTCCCCAGCGACCAGAAAGTCGGTGTTAACCGAAACAGAACTTGATACCTTGGCCCCTAGAGCCAGAGCCTTTGCCTTTGCCTCCGTACGTCCCATACTTGCAAGCGTGCCCGTAAACACAATCGTTTTGCCTAAAAATGCATTGTCGGAAACTTGCAGCGCATAGTCAGTTACCGTTACAAACTGCGCCAGATCATTGAGCAGCTGAAGATTCTGCTTTGAAGCAAAAAAAGCCTTTAGTTCGCCGGCTACAACTTGGCCTACGCCTTCAATATCGAGATCATTGATTTTTGCATCATACATATGAGCGCACCAGTTATCGTAGCTTAAATAAGCGCGGGCAATCATTCTGGCCGTGTACTCGCCAACTTGTTGTATCCCAAGCGCGAATATAAATCTGTCCAACGATATGTTGCGCGATTTGTTTATAGCGTCTATTAGATTATCAACCGATTGTTGCCCCCATCCGTAGCGATTGAATAAATTAATCTTTCCATCAAAAATCCTTTGTCCAAGCGTAAATATATCGACTGGATTGCTTATTATGCCGGCGCTGAAAAATTCTTCGGCAACTTTCTCGCCTAAACCAACTATGTCGAATGCTTTACGCGAGACAAAGTGCTTAAGGCGCTCGATGCTCTGTGCTGGACAAGTCAGCCCAGCCAAACACCGGATTGCCGTCTCGCCTTCCTGTTTTACAACTTCTGCGCCACAGCTTGGACAAGTGACAGGAAATACGAAAGGAACACATTCTGCGCCTCTGTATTCAAGCAAAACAGATTCAACTTTCGGGATAACCTCGCCTGCACGCTTGACCAGTACTGTATCGCCGATCCTTATATCTTTACGTTTAATTTCGTCCTGATTATGCAGAGTCGCTCGCGATACTATAACGCCGCCTATGTTAACGGGCTGAAGAATACCGACTGGCGTTAATACCCCTGTTCGTCCGACCTGAATCTTGACGTCAATAAGCTTAGTTGCCGCCAGCTCGGACGAAAACTTGTACGCCACCGAGTGCCTTGGGGTTTTGCTTGAGGCGCCAAGGCGCTTGTGCCAATCCAAACGATTGAGCTTCAGCACAACCCCATCTATATCGTATTCGATACCGGCGCGAGTTTCATTTATATCCTGATAGTGTTGGATTGCTACGTCTAGGTTCGGGCAAAGTTTACTAATTGAGGCAACCGAAAATCCCCACTCTTTAAGTCGAGATAACATTTCCCACTGTGTATCGGCCTGATCTGGCAAGGCGCTGTACGCAAAAAAGTACAGGGGCCTGGACGCCGTCACCTGAAGATCTAATTGTCTTATTGACCCAGCAGCGGCGTTACGTGGGTTGGAAAAAGTTGACTCTTTCTTACTGAGGCGATTGCTGTTTAGTTTAATAAAGTCTTCTTTTTTTATTACCACTTCGCCACGCACTTCAAGTCGGCGATCTTTGCAAGCAATTACATGAGGTATGGAATTAATTACCTTGGCGTTCTGAGTTATATTTTCGCCTTCCCTCCCATTTCCACGGGTCGACGCGGTTACCAGCTTACCGTTCTCATATATCAAGCTAAGCGATAAGCCGTCCATTTTAGGTTCGGCAACTATCTCCATTGACTCTGTCGGAACCCCAAGCATTTTGGCTGCTCTAGCAAAAAAATCTTCGACTTCTTGCCGTGAGAACGAATTCTCTAGCGACAGCATAGGTTCAGTATGTTTGACTTTTGCGAACCTGGTTCTGCCGATATCGCTTCCCACGTTTCGCGTAGGACTGTCTGGTTTTATAAACCCCGGATTTAATTTTTCCAGTTCAACCAATCGCAGGTAAAGCCGGTCGTATTCATCGTCATTGACGATAGGGTTATCGTGCAAATAATATGCTTCGGCATATTCTTTAAGCCGATTAACCAGGCGGTCATATTCTTCTTTTTCTGGGGCTTTCATCCGCTTGCGTAGTAAAACGTTGTGAACTAAAAGCCGGTTAGAATCCTTTCCACCAATTGCTTTATCGTCGGGACAAAGCCGTTAAGATAAAAAGGATCTTCGGCAAACCTGAACGCTTTGCGTCCAGCAAAAACCAAATTGTCCTCAACGCTCTCGCCATGCGCAACGGCCTGCAGTGTTTTTTGTATACAGAACGACCTCGGGTCAGGCAGCATATCAAGAAGATTATTCTGCAAGTTTTGGGCCCAACCACTAAACTTACATGCGCTCAAGCACCCTATACAATGGCTACGATTTTCTGATATTGCCTGCGCTTTCTCTTCGGTTACGAAAACCAAGGTCTCATCCGGCGTCTTAAGCGCTACTTTGTATTCGTCAGCAATCCAACCTTTCGCCAATTTTGCATCTTTTTCACTTAGATAGACCTTGTTGCCATGATCATTGTACACAAACTCAATGCTTTGGTCGTCATTTTGTGATTTGGCAAACTTTACTTGTCGATCATTTCTGTCGCTCAGTTCACCGATAAAGCTGTTCTTAACCGCCGAGGAATAAAAACCGGTTGGGCTGAATTTGTTTAGGGCCACGTCACCTGGCCTTAGCTTAATCAGCAATTTTCTCCAAGCATCAGAGATGGGGCTTTCCTTGGTCAGTAAAGGCCTGGTCCCAAACTGAAATGCAATTTTCCCCACTTCTAGATTGTTGATCCAGTCCTTCCATTCGTTAAGCCACCAGACGCCGCCCGCCACTGTTATTGGGACACAATTAAGGCCAAATTCACGTAAGGCTTCTCGCAACTTTTTCACACGAGTATAAGGCTCTTCGGGCATGTCAGACGACTCTGCTTTGGATATTCCGTTGTGCCCGCCAGCCAGCCATGGATCCTCATAGACGACTGAGCCAAGCAGCTCTTTTACCTTGTGAAAGGAGCGTTTATAAAGAGCCTGGAATGCTCTGACAGAAGAAACAATAGGGTGGTAGAACACACCGTATTTAGCGGCAATTTCTCCAATCCTATAGGGCAGCCCCGCGCCACAAGTAACCCCATGAATGAGGTTCTTGGCTCCGCTTAAAATACCGTCCAGAATCTCTTCCACTCCGCCCATTTCCCACATAACATTCATGTGAATGCGCCCATTACTCTTACCCGCGATGTCATGAGCAATCTTGGCCTGCGAGACGCCTCCTTTTATGGCAAACTTTACCATCTCGACATGACGTTCCAGCCTGGTTTTACCCTTATAAACCGGCTTTATCATATTCCCATTCTCATCTTGAAAATCAGCGTTTACGCCGGAAAATGTTCCAACCCCTCCAGATTTCGCCCAATTGCCGGCAGTCACGCCAGTTGATATGGCAATCCCTTTGCCCCCCTCAACTATCGGCAAGACTTCTTTGCCAGACATCAAAAGCTTATCAAGTTTAAACAATATTCCCTCTTATGAAGCGACTTATGAGCAGTTTTTAGTATCGAGCGAGGTATAGCATTCTTAAATCCTTAATGAAAGGTAGCTATTTAAGGGGGAATAATAAAAATTGTATTGCTCGATTTTTATGTATTATTGTGTTGTCGTAATTAGATTGTTCAATGAATAGCAACGAAAACGATAAAGCAGATAACATAATAATAGATAAAGTAGCTAATGAAGAATTAATGGAAGTTTTCCCATTATTTGTTCAGTTGTGTCCTACGGCAAAAGAAAGCGTGTTTAAAGAACATTGTGAGAAAGCAGAAAAGTTCGACAAATATAATCTGTATAAAGCTACATTAAATAAAAATAACAGACGACTTTGTGTAGGATTAATTGGATATGTTTTCAATGAATATCTGTGTGCTGGAAGGACTATGTATATCGATATTCTAGTCGTTGACAAAAACTATAGAAAAAAAGGAATCGGGAAACAGTTGATGGACTTCGCGGTGTTTAAGCTTCATCAGGATAAAAATGCCCGTTTCTTGAGGTGGACAACAAGAAACGATTTAACTGAGGCGGTTTCGTTTTACAGAAATCAAATTACTGCTCCAGCCGGTTATTATTATCGAATTAATAATCCTAATTTTACTGCTCCGCTTATCTGTGCTAGGCCACAAAAAACTTAGTTTTCTCATAGGGCGATTGCTCAAAACAAAACTACTGCTCCCACCACTTACTGAATGCTTGGTTAGGATCTTTAAGATTAACCTTCTGCCCAATCATTGGCGTTAAAAGCCGAAGGTTTTTATTGCATGGAAGTTTGCTGATTCTACACAAAGGCTCATTCCATTTATGGGGCGCCAAGGTAAATTTCGCGACGTGAACTGGCAACAAAGCTTTGGCACGAAGATCTTCGGCTGCGCGTAATGTTTCTTCCGGACACATGTGAATATTCTGCCAGTTTTCGTTATATTGTCCGTTTTCTAGGATGGCAATATCAACGCGGCCAAATTTCTTTCTGAACTCAGCAAACCGACTGCTGTATCCACCGTCTCCGCCAATAAATATTTTAAACCGCGACAAGGTTTCAAGCAAAAATGACGCCCACAGTGTTTTGTTTCTGGAGAAGCCGCGACCTGAGAAGTGTTTTGAGGGCAAGCAATGTATTCTCAGCCCACAATCAAGCTCCGTACTTTCATTCCAGTCCATTTCGATTATGTTTTTCAGCCTCCAACGTTCAAGGTGCGCGCCTACCCCAAGTGGACAAATGACCGTTTTAACCTTAAGCCTTCTAACCGTTTCATAATCAAGATGATCCCAGTGATCATGCGTGATGATCAGATAATCTATTTCCGGCATATCTTGTAGTTTGTATACGTTTGAACCGGGCAAAGCTTTCGGGAAAAATGGAATTGGGGACGATACTTCGCTAAACACCGGATCGACCAATATTTTTACGCCATCAAGCTGAATAAAATAAGACGAGTGACCAAACCATACCAAAACGTTCTCGTTTGCCTTCAGTTTCATCAGATCTGTTTTTACAGATGGAATAACACAGCGTTGTCCGGCTAAAATGGTACGTAGCGCCTTGATTATATTGACGAATTTACCCCAGCTTATGTTGCCATCTAAAACGTCACGCTCAATGTTTCTGAATTGACCATCTTTGTAGTTTGATGAGTTGTGTACCCTTTCCAAGCTTGCTCCGCTTGGCTGCCCTCCAAATTTCGTAGAATTGACATGGCCAATCACAACAAGCACCAAGACAAGTAGGCCACAGTAAAGCCGCTTCATACAGTAAACTCTAAATTCAGCATATCGTAAGCAAATAACGGGGGCGTTTAAAGATATTTATTTTCAAATTCATATTTTAGTTTTTGGGTCTTATCAATTTCGGACATATGTCGAATAAACAACATTGTTTGCACAGCGGCGCCCTGGCTTTGCATACGTAACGTCCGTGCAGCACCAATAAAGAATTTGCCTTTGCCGCAATGTGCGCCGGAACAATCACCTCCAGTTGTTTAGATACAGCGTCCGGCGTATGCCCATCCGATATACCAAGACGGCACGCCACCCGAAAAACGTGAGTGTCAACGGCAACATAAGGTTTGCCAAATGCGCAGGCTAGAACAACCTTTGCCGTTTTAGCACCAACTCCTGGCAAAGCTGTCAGCTTATCCAGAGAGTTAGGAATTTGCGAACCATAGTTGTCTACCAAAATTCTACTTAAGGCCACAAGATTCTTTGCCTTAGTCCGGTAAAGCCCAATAGACTTGATGATGGAGGCGATTTTTTCCTCGCCAAGTTGAATCATCTCTGTTGGAGTTTTTGCTAACGAGAAAAGCTTAGGCGTAACGAGGTTAACGGCTTTATCTGTAGTTTGTGCAGACAAAAGTACCGCTACTAACAACGTATAGACGTCGAAATACTTTAACTCTATCTCTGGTTTGTCAATACTTGACAGCAAGCGTGAGAACAGCAATTCTATGTCCACTGATTGTTCCCTCGCCAAGTTACACAACGATTTTGACAAACCTATCACCTGTAACAACGCTAAATCAGTCTAGGGTTGAAAGCAAGCGTTGCTACAAGTTTGATCGAAACCGGAATTGATGAAACGGGGCGTTTCGTGTAAGAATTAGCATCGGATTTAGTCATACGGAAGGGTGCCAGAGTGGTTGAACGGGGCGGTCTCGAAAACCGTTGTGCATGCAAGTGCACCGTGGGTTCGAATCCCACCCCTTCCGCCAAGTGTTTGTTTATGTAAACAAGAATTACGATTGCAAAGAAGAGGCAAGGCCCCCTTCGTTATTTTTCTAAGACCATTGAAACTCAGCTTACTGAACAATTATCTTGGATAATGCTGCCAGCATTATTAGGGCGATGATGTTGACGATCTTGATCAGCGGATTTATGGCCGGG
>JAIRYS010000008.1 GCA_031267535.1 Holosporales bacterium
ATTTCTTGTCAAAAATGATTCTCATAGCCTTAATCATTCTAACCAATATAACCACCCCCCCCCCACAGAAGCTTAAAACGACTCCTTCATAAAACGTGGGACAATGGTTGAATGAATCAGCAAAACTTTAAAACACTCATAAACTCATCTGCCACCTGTAACCTAACTGTTACGCTGGTAGGCGCTACAGGATTCGAACCTACGACCCGCTGATTATGAGCCTGTCTGCCCTTAACGATGTTTACGACGGCGGACAGGTCAACCTCTCTGGCACACGTATTCTCGTAGATCTTAACTTGAGCGATCTTCGAAGGATTGGCAAGGGCAGTACGATAGATCTGAGCGACTGTATCGGATTGACAGGAGATTTGGACTTGAGGGCGTTTAGATCAATTGACGGAACTCTGAACTTTAGCGGTTGCGAAAACATAACAAGCTTGTCTTTTTCAGAAGGTCATTCAGGCCGGGCAACAATTCCCCTTGGCAACCCCAGCCCTATCTGCCGTTTAGCGGTTGCACAAACCTGGCCGGCGTAACTCTTGACGCGTGCAACATCCGAACCTACGTCGACTTCTCATTTGCCGACAGCGGCGTAAGCAACCTTAATTTAACTAACTCTAGGTTTTTTGGATCATACATCGGCGGTCAAGAACTTTTGCTTACAAGCATGACCGGCCCGACCGTGATTGATCTGACCGGCTGCGCCTCCATAGACGGCGACTATGGAGTCCCTTATACCGTGCTGCATCTAAGCCGACAAGGCAACATCAATATAACCAACCCAAACGGTATGGGGATACAGTATAAATGAAGACTCGCAAGCCTCAGCGGCCCGCTCGATTGAGATGGCGCTGGTTTATGGTACCTTGCCAACAAGCATTTGTTTGATTTGGTCTAGCGAGGCGTGATTTCCTTTAAACCGCCTCATGAGATCAAGCATAGACTCAAAGTTTTTTAGAAGCCTATTAACATCCTGAACCGAAGCGCCAGAGCCGGCGGCTATACGCTTTTTTCTGCTGCCTTTTATGATTTTATAGTCGCGCTTTTCCTGCTTGGTCATAGAGCGAATAATCGCAAGCTGTCTTTTGATAGCAGATTCATCGCCGACCGGAGATTTGTCAACCAGCGAGCCGACGCCAGGTAACATGCTTAAGACGCTTCTTATGCCGCCAATTTTGTTAAGCGCCTGAATCTGCTTGGCCAAGTCGTTTAGATCAAACTTGCCTTGCATAAGGCGGTTTAGGCTGTTTTTTGCCTCGTCTTGGTTAGTGACTTTCTCAACTTTCTCAACCAACGAGGATATGTCCCTCAACGCCAAGATTCTTTTGACTAATTTACTGGGATCAAAGGGCTCGATATCATCTAACCGTTCGCCTGTGCCCAGCAGTACTACGGGCGATCCGGTGATTTTGCCAATCGATATAACGGCCCCGCCTCTGGCGTCAGAATCCATACGCGTCATAACGACGCCGGTAGGCTTGACAAACGATATGAATTGTTGAGCTATCTTGACCGCGTCCTGTCCTGTCATAGAGTCAACGACTAGCAAAATCTCGTCCGGATCAACAGCCTCCTTAACCGCAATCAGTTCCCGCATCATATCGTCATCGGTATGCAGTCGGCCGGCTGTGTCCAATATAAGAGTGCGACAATCGCTGACCTTAATGGCAGCTAGCGCCTCTTTAGCGGACTCAACCGCATTATCGCGGGTCCTTGAATCAAAAAACTTTGCTCCTGCTTGCTCTGACAGAATGCGCAATTGCTCCGCAGCCGCCGGGCGATATATATCGCATGTAGCCGTCATGCATTTTTGCCGAAACATATTGGCCAGCTTGGCCGCAACCGTGGTTTTACCTGCGCCCTGCAGGCCCATAAGCATAACGCGCTTAGGAGGCGACTTACCAAAAGCGTCTCGTTTGTTTTCTGACAGCAGCGCCGTTAGCCGATCACTGACGATTTTTATTATCATCTGATCAGGCGTAATGCTTTTTGTAATTTGCTGATTGAGCGCTTGTTCTTTGACGCTATTGATGAACTCTTTGACGATTGGCAGAGAAACATCTGCCTCCAAAAACGAAATTCTTATCTCGCGTAAAGCGTTATCTATATCCTCTAGCCTAAGGATGCCAGTACGCCTCAACCCACCAAATATTTCACTGAATCTTTTGGAGATATTCTCAAGCATCAATCATCATTTTACTTAACGCCGATTTGCATTGCCAATCAACACGACAGTCTACAGAGTCGTCTTCAAAATTGAAAGCCCTCGATCACCTAAACAACAGCGCCAGGTTATCCCGGCCTGCGACCGCGCTGAAATGGTTTTTTACCTCCACGCGCGTTCGCCGACTTAGGCGGTTGTTTGTTAGCCGCATCTGCGCTAGGTACGGCACGGAGTAAAGATGTCGCTGACGGCATTTCACTTTTAACACGCTTAGAAACATCCACCAAACATTTAGGTAACCTTTCCCAAATTTTATACCGCTCATAAAATTGCCAACGAGCATTCAAATATTGCATGACATAACTGGTCATATTTTCACCACAGTTAGTCAAAACATCTTTGTATGTTAACTGCCCAGCAAGTATCCTGTACGCTGCCCACGTCCACCCATATCCGCAGTCTATGCGAGGATCATCCAAAAGAAATCTTCCAAATTTAGCGTCGCTTCCCTGCATGTGATAAACAATTGGCGTAGTATCTGATTCTTCGCGAATATATTTGTTAACATCAGCTACAGATGGCAGCAATGCAACGAAGCTAGGATCCATTGTTTCAATTTTTGATATGAGTGATGTTGCCATAAACGTCAACAGATTGGGCCTGTCGGCGCTTTCGCGAACATGTGCAGTTAGCCTTTCTTTAAAACCCCGCAAATACGCCCAATCTACTCCTTGTCCATCTTCACGAACCGCCCGTGCAAGATCTGCCACATACCTAAGAGCTAAATCTCTAGTTTGATCAATATTTACATTAAACCTAAATGGCACAATTATCCCTTTTCGAGTCTGAGTACTATGGGCAGAGAAGACAGATTCATCGGTAAGCATCGTAAAATCTTCATTATGGGCTATTATGCTACGCAAACAATCTTGTAACGACCTACATATCCTATTTGTCACGATATGTGGGATATTCAATATAAAAATTCCGCTATCCAATATCCATTGACTTCCATTATCCATCAATTGAGAAACTTGCCCTGCTTCAAATGAATGTAAATGCTTACATAGATTTTCAATCATTGTTTCGTTAAATGAACGGGGCACCCCCCCCCCCTTGCTCATACCTGCCAATTCGTCAGCTGTAAATGGCAATTCGCCGGATTCGGATTTGCTGCCGCAAATAATTAGCTGCAGTATTCTGTTAGGATCAGTGGCCTTTACATTGGTTGAGGCCCATGGATGCTCACCTAACCTTATGGACATTTCGTAAACGGGCTGTATATTGCCAACAAAAATAGTGTCGCTATCCACGAGGCACAGATGCGGCAAATCTTTGAGGGCCGGATTATCAGCAATAAGAAGTTTCGTAAAAATTGACCAATGCCATTTTGAGTCAAGTCGTGATACATATGATTTGGCTTTTGCAGCCTCGGCGCTTACATCTACGCGATCTAAGATAAAACATGAATTTGCTTTTGCAGGGAATTGCCTTACAAAGGCTACAAACTTTTCCTCATCGCCCGGTTGTTCAGTAATTGTGCCAAGGTGTACTTTTACAAACATACTGGGAGGGGTGTTACTGGCTAATGAAGTCAATGATGTGAGAACATCATCCAGGCAACTAACCGTCACCAGATAGCACACGTTCAATTCTTTTAGGATTGGACGTCTTGCTATCGATGTATGCCCAAATGATGTGACTGATAAAGCCGTGGCGATTAATACGACTCTGATCTTGTTAATCAAGAAAATTTTCACAATATTTGCCTCCTTTAAAACTGAACTAAAAACCATTAATTATCTTATGTATATAGCAGATAACATCATAAGTCAACAATAATAAGTTACAGATTTGCAATATTCAACTGTCGGTTGATAAAAAATAAAAATACAACCTGTCAGTGAATTTAAGTCTTTTTCATGGATATCGCGGTGATCTTAATTAACCTAAGTGAGCGTTAGTGTGGTATAAAATCGCGTTGGTGAAATGTCGTTATGTCGGAAGAATTCAGATCTCAGCTTTTGATTATTGGATCGGGGCCTGCCGGGTGTACGGCCGCCATATATGCTGTGCGCGCTGGTATAAAAACGACTCAAATGCTTGGCCCTCAACCAGGCGGGCAGTTATCTGCTACAACTGAGATTGAGAATTTTCCAGGATTCGCGCACTTTATTAAAGGTTCTGATTTGACGGAAGCAATGCTGGCTCAGGCTAAAAAGCTTGGAACAATTCAAGTGTACGATGAGGTCGTAGACGTCGATTTTTCGAGTAAACCATTCAGAGTCAAAAATGGGGCCGGTGCGAGCTATTTGGCTGACGCTGTTATAATCGCGACAGGGGCAAAGGCCAAACACCTTGGCGTACTGGGAGAAGACACATATCGAGGCGCCGGCGTGTCATACTGCGCCACGTGCGATGGTTTTTTTTTCAGGAACAAACGAGTTGTAATCGTTGGCGGCGGTAATACCGCTGTTGAGGAAGCGGCTTATCTAAGCGGTCTGGCTAAGCAAGTTACGCTTATCCACAGGCGTAATGAATTGAGAGCAGATAAGACCGATCAGGATAAATTATTTTCTTTACCGAACATAAATATAGTTTGGGACAGCGCCGTAATGGAAATTTTTGGGGGAGAAAATAAGCAAGTCGCAAGTGTTGCGGTTAAAAATCTGATAACCGAAGAGGTTTGCATGCTTGAAACCGATGGCGTGTTTGTTGCCATAGGCCACACACCGGCAACCAGTATTTTCATCAATAAACTTGATCTAGATGAGGGTGGCTATATCTTGTCTGACGGTGCAGGAAAAACTTCCGTAGATGGAATTTTTGCTGCTGGAGATGTGGCGTCGTCTACACTTAAACAAGCGGTAATCGCTGCAGCTTCTGGCTGTATTGCCGCTAATTCTGCCAAATTTTGGTTGGAAAAAATGTAAAACTGCAAATTGCATTTTTAGCCAAAAAATATCTTGACTTCCTGAAGGTTAATATGGTATTAACATGTACAAATATTGTTGTCGTATGAGAAAAATAATGAACTGTATAATTAAGTTGTCTATTTTGACTAGCGGTATATTTGCCTTGACTTTATCGGCCAATTCCTCTGTGCTGGCGCCATTTGGCGCTAAACCGGATGAAAATATCCACACCATTGCCACAAGAATAAAGGCTGAGAAGGGTGGAGAAATGCTGGAAAAAATGTTTATCCGTAACTATGGCGCAAGTGTTAGAACGATCTTGGATGCTGAAGAGACTGCTTCTGGCGGTTACTTTGCTTTTGTAGTTGACAAATTAGCAAACTGTGCGGCGGCACTTGCGGTATCTCGTGCAGATGTAGATCATATAACTGAAATAGTTAAATATTTTTTTGACAACGGTTATGATAAAATGGCGACAGATCCAGAAACTGGCGCTTGTCCTCTGCAAGTCTTGTTAACCTGCGCTTATATGTTAAAACCTGGTGAGGAGGAGATATTTTCGCTCGTGTGCCACGCTTTTGAGGATGCGTTTGATCCGAGTACTGGTGGCAAATGCCTGCAAGGTTATACAGTTAGATTGCTAGTCGCCTGCCATGACACTATTCTGCGAAACGCGACGCGTGAGCAGCAAAACGACGAGTGTCACAAGCAACTTGCCATCCAACGTGATTTAGAAAAGCGGCATATAATAGAGCGTCAGAAAGCGGCAGATGCTGAGCGATTGAGACAGCAGCGGCAAGCAGATGAAGAAGCGCGGGCCAGGGAAGCGGCAGATGCAGAACAAGTTGCAAAAGGGTTGCCTCCGTTAACCGATGAAGAGTGGAACGAAATGAACGAAGAACTCATTATAGAAGGTGATGGCTCTGATGTAGAGGAACTACTTCGTGATTGCTTTCCACCAGCATAAATAGTGGTCAAAGACCTACTCAACTGTGACAGATTTGGCTAAATTGCGGGGTTGATCGATGTCGACCCCGCGGTTAAGCGCCGTAAGATAAGCCAAAAACTGCATCGGGATACTGTAAATCAGCGGGGCAGTAAGTTGGGTTGCATCGGGATACAGATAGATCGGGCACTTCAATTCGGCTTCTTCAAGCAGCAACCGCCCTTTCTTGCAGGTTAGGATGGAAATCTGCGCTCCCCTGGCCTTTGCTTCGCAGATGTTTGAAACTATCTTATGAAATAACCCCTCTTTGTCATATGGACATAGGGCAATCACCGACATACCTTTGTCTATAAGCGCTATGGGGCCGTGTTTCATTTCACCTGCAGCGTAGCCTTCTGCATGGATGTACGAGAGCTCTTTCATTTTTAAGGCTCCTTCCATCGCAATCGGATACAGCACGCCTCGCCCAAGGTACAGAACATCCTTGGTTTCGGACAACTTTTTTGCAAGTTGGGTTAGACCTTGCATCGTATCCAGCGCATTTAGAATAAGCGCATCTACGGTTAAAAATTCTTTTGCTAGTTCAAAAGACAAATCGGCGTCATTACGCATTTTCAGCGCTTCTATCAGCATGTAGGCAAGCACGGCCATCTGTGCAGTGAAAGCTTTGGTTGAGGCTACGCTTATTTCCAACCCGGCAAACGTTGGAAGAACTACATTCGCTTCTCTTGCCAAAGTGCTGGTCGGAATGTTAACGATGGTAACGCAAGTGTGACCGAGGTTTCTTATATACCTAAGCGCAGCAAGGGTATCTGCTGTTTCCCCTGACTGGGATATGAATATGCCGACTGATTTTTCATGGACGGGCGGCGTTCTGTAGCGGTATTCAGAGGCCACATCTACCTCGACCGGTATTCTGGCATATTTCTCGAACCAATACTTTGCGACCAACCCAGCGTAGTAGGAAGTTCCACAGGCTATAATGGTAATGTGATTTGTTTGATCCCAGCTGATTCCGCTGGGATGTATGTTTACTGTTTTATTGCTGGGGCGGCCTATATAGTGTATAAGCGTGTCGGCAATCGTTGACGGCTGTTCGAATATCTCCTTAAGCATGAAATGCTCGTACCCTTTTTTATCGGGAATCGATTGATCTTTGCTGATTGGCTGCCATGGCCTTGCGGCTTTGTTGCCGTCTTTATCTAGGATATTGAGGCTGCCGTTTGTATAAAGCTGCGCAATATCTCCGTCCTCTAGATACGCGACTTGGTTGGCAAATCCAGACAAGGCAACCGCGTCAGATCCAAGCGAAAGCTTGCCGTCCGCATTTACTCCAATCGCTAAAGGACTGCCTTTGCGAGCGCCAATAATCATCTCGGGATGTTGCTTAAAGACTATCCCGAAGGCATACGTGCCCCGTATAGATGAAACGGTTCGTTGTACAGCTTCAAGCGGAGCAACCCCTTTGGAAAGTAGTAAGCTTATCATTTGCATAACGACTTCTGTATCAGTGTTGCTGTTCAGCGATATACCCTGAGCCAGAAGCGATTTCCTTAAATCAGCGTAGTTTTCAATGATGCCATTGTGCACAAGCGCGACAAGTTCGGTAGCGTGCGGATGCGCATTCTCCTTTGTAGGCTTGCCATGAGTTGCCCATCTAGTGTGCCCGATTCCCGCTTCTGCGGCGCCTTTGTATTTCGAATGCGCCTCATGCTCAAGGTTTGCGATTTTTCCTGCCGTTTTTATTACACACAGTTCGCCGGAATTTTGCTCGACTAAAGCCATCCCGGCCGAGTCGTAACCTCTGTACTCAAGCTTTTTAAGCCCGTCTATGATTTTATTTACTGCATCTTTATGGCCGACGAGGCCTACTATTCCACACATTAAAATTGCTCCGTAAAGCCTAAATTGTTCGTTTTGCCCTGATCTTTTTTGCTTTTCCTTTAAGCGTTACCTGTGGGGCGCGCTCTAAGGCCAAGGCGTCATCCGGCACATCTTCCGTTATTACGCTTCCTGCCCCCAATATCGCCCCTGCGCCTATGTTAACTGGGGCTACAAGCGATGAATTCGCACCTATGGAAGCTTTGTCGCCGATTATTGTCTGGCGCTTTTTAAATCCGTCATAGTTGCAGGTTATTGTGCCGGCTCCAATATTGACTTCGTCGCCTACAGACGCATCGCCTATATAACTTAAGTGATTGATTTTGGCGCCAACGCCAATGGTTGATTTCTTTATCTCAACAAAATTACCTATATGGGCGTTTTCTTGTATAACGCTGTTCGGCCTTATTCTGGCGAAAGGCCCCACTATTGCGCCTGATTTTATCTCGGCGTTCTCGATTACGCAGAATGACTTGATTTCGCTTCTTGATCTAACTACTGTCCCGGGACCAAAGGTGACAAATGGATGTATAATGACGTCCGGCTCAATCGCCGTATCATAAGAGAAATACACAGTCCTTGGCGCTATAAGTCCAACACCGCCGTCCATGGCGGCACGGCGCATCCTTTCCTGGAACGACTTTTCCACGGCGGCCAGATCTGCTCGGGTGTTAATCCCTCTAAGCTCTTCTGCGTTACCAACCACATAATGGCACGTCCGTCCGGTCTCGCGTGCTAGTTCGACGATGTTGGTGATATATGTCTCTTGTGTAATTGGGCTGGATGGCAGCTTATCCAAGAACTGTTCAGCTATCTCTCGTCTTATAAGCATGCCGGCATTGCACAGCGATAAAAAACGATGTCCATCCCTGAGGTTGTATGAAGCGGCGTCTTTTTCCTCAACAATCGCGAACAAAGTTTCGTCCGGACCGGCAATCAGCTTGGCATATCCGGAATCTTCATCCGGCTTCATAGCCAACACAACCACACCGGTTTTGCTGTCAGTCGCTTGAAGCATGGATTGTATTGTTTTTGCTCGGATAAGCGGCGTATCTGCATATAGAACAACGATCCATTCAGATGCTTTTGAGCATTGCTTAAAGCCGTATAAAACTGCGTTTCCTGTGCCAAGCGGAACCGGTTGAACAGCGGTTTTGATATTGGCTTCATTTGTACATGACAGCGGAATTTTGCTTGAAACATCGGAAAGCTTGGTAGAAATCACTAAAACGATATCTTCGATCGCGGAATCTGCGCAGGACTTTATAATATGGAAAAGCATGGGCAATCCGCCAACGGTATGACAGATTTTTGGCAATTCAGATCCAAATCTGGATCCTTTGCCCGCGGCCAGAATTATGCTTGATACGTTTTTCATATGTAGGGCTTGGATACGGTCGTGATGCTAGCACGTTTTGCGCGCGTTAGCTACATCGACGACTGCGCCCTGAAAGTTGCGCAAAGGAAGCTCATAAGATATGTTCTCATGTGAAATAATTTTGGAGAGCAAATGAAGTTATCTATGTTGTCGAGAACGTTTTTTCTTTTGGCTGGCGTTGGAGTGCTGCTAAGCGGCTGCGTTCCGGTTGCGATTGTCGGCGGAGCAACGCTGCTAGGCTTTACGGCTTTGCGCAGCACACCCGGCATAATCGGCAAAATAGGCGATGTAACAATCCAAGCTCGTATCAACACAAAATGGGCAAAGTACAACATAAACGTTAACGATCGGCTGAGCGTGTTCGCAAAGGGCGGGTATGCCCTTTTGATTGGTTATGCTAAGGATGAGCAGCAGAGAGATAAAGCTCTTCAGCTTGCTAAAGAAGTCCTGCCATCGAACAAAATCTATAACGAAATTCGTGTAGGAGACCGCCAAGGTGCGGGAAGATATTCATCGGACGCGGCGATAACATCGAAAGTCAGCGCAGCAATTTTTGCTAAAGGGAAAGTTCGGTCGTTTAACTACAATGCGACAACCCTTGACGGAACTGTATATGTGATAGGCGCAACCAACGACCCGCAGGAAATGCAAACTGTCCTTGATGTGGTCAGCAACATAAAAGGCGTTTTTAAAGTCGTCTCGTACATCAAGGTTATTCCAGACTGGGTTAAATGAGCGTTCGCAAAGAGTCTCTGTTTTTAAACGCTTTCTGCTTAGCGTGGGTTTTGTTTTTGTTTCTGAGCGCCGCGCTTGTCTATATCGCCGATCCACTTTGCATTTATCGTTATGATCCCAGAGTTCCGCCGTATGGGGATCCAAGATATCAGGCCGCAGGATTTGCAAGAACATATCCATATGATACGGTTATAATTGGAACATCTTTAACCGAAAATTTTTCTCCAAAACAAATCGCAGAAGTTCTTGGTGGAAAACCAATAAAAATGTCTTTATTTGGAGCGACTATAAATATTCAACAGATTGTTACAAAAACCGCAATAAACAGCGGACAAGTGAAAACTGTTATCTGGGGAGTTGATAGGGAGTATTTTTCATATTTACCAGGCCGATATGCCGAAACTTTCCCTGTTGGAATGTACAGTGATGGTCTGATGGGATGTTGGCAATATACAGCTCTTTGCTATGACAATTTTGCGCTTATGTTAGCCTCTTTGGCTTCCAAACTAATCAATCATGCTCCGTCATTTTCAATGGAGCGTGAACTTGAGCATTATCATAATTGGCATGATGGTTATTTGTTTTCTAGTGAACTGATGTTAAAATTGTTCCATGATTGTTTTCCAACTTGCCCTTCTCCTTTAATCAGCAAAAATGCCGACTATGCCGCAGAAACAAAAAACTTTTACGACGACTTTCTTCCTTTCATAAAGAATAATCCTTCAATCAAATTCATTATATTTTTTCCATCGTACTCGCTTATTGCGCATAAGTTAAACAATATCAACAATTCCAAATCAAGGGTTGGCGATCGAGAATTTAGACGTACTATATTAACGGAGCTTACAAAATTGCCCAACGTTAAAATGTTTGATTTTGAGACTGATGCTAATGTTGTCGCCAATCTTGACAACTACAAGGACAATAATCATTACTCAAAGCACGTAAATGCTTATATGATAGAATCAATCGCTCAAGGTAAGAATCTTGTAACCCCAGAGAATATTGACGGCCATCAACGTAAGTTTGCGGATTTACCAAAGTTACCTTTATGATGCAATCTGATAAGGCGATCGTACGCATATGTACATTGTTTCTTAGCATTTTCGGCCTAGCGACGCTGGCGTGTCTGTTTGCAACCTCAGCGCTTGTCTACATCGCCGATCCACTGTGCTATTGGCGTTATGATCCAAATATGCCTTTGTATTGGGATTCAAGGTATCAGGTTGCCGCTTTTATAAAAACACTGCCATTCGAAGCAGCCATTATCGCCACTTCAATGGGCAGGAATTACTCCATTACACAAATTTCAAAAGAGCTGCGAGTAAATCCCGTTAATTTGACTATTATCGGCGCCTGTATACACGAACAGCTAGCTGCGGCAAAAGCTGCAATCAAGAATGGCAAGGCGAAAAGCATCATTTGGTCATTTGATCGATTCTCACTCATTCCCCCCCCCTCAGTTTGAGAACGGCAAGAAGCTTTCCGTATGACATGTACGACGGCGGTATTGCAGGATGCCTGGACTATATCAAGCTTTGTTACAGTCAATCGTTATTAATTTGGATAGGGCTAGCAACCAAGTTTTCAACAACGCCGCCTAATCTCGAGAAATACTATAGGTCCAAATATTTACGAAAGCCCGATCGCGACGCGTACTTGACTGATATCGTAGATAAGCCGCCAAAGCAGGCTGTTTTAGAGTCTCTGTACGAGCATTTGCTCAAAAACACTGGCCCAATGTTGATTGGCGACGTATTTCACAAATCATGGGAAGCCGCCCGCCAGATCTATGAAAGCAGAGTAGGAATCTTTTACAATTACGTTTTTCCATTCATAAAAAACAATCCTAGAGTAAAATTCATAGTATTCATTCCGCCGTATTCGTGCGCATATGCTTGGGCTTGCGATATTCGCAACCCATACGGCCGCGTATTTTGCAGACAATTCAGACAAATAATGTTTGAAGAGTTAACAAGGTTGCCAAATGTTACGTTACACGATTGTGAAACCGACGTCGATTTGGCAACAGACGTTAATAATCATGTAGACGTTTGCCACCTTTCTATAAAAGGCTCTTCCAACGTAATAAAAGCTATTGCGCAAGGAAGAAACATTGTAACCGCCCAAAACATAGCGTGCTATCAACGTAAGTTTGATAATCTATCAAAGTTGCGCTTCAAATAAGACGAATTAGCCAAAAATTAAAGCTTGCGTGTCATATATAACCATATAGAGTTTATGGTTCTGGCGTGGCAAAAAAGACTGACAAAGCTGATTCAGCAGGCTCCAATTCCAAAACCGCATCAGTTGGAACAGGCTCTTCGGCCGAGGCTGTTCCGGCTGTTGAAAATGCTACGTTTAAGGAAAGCGGTGGTGATATTCCTGTATTGACCGCCAAGAATACTGAGTCGGCAGAGGAGGAAATTTTTGGCCTTATTTCGGGCGGGCAGATGTTTCAAGCGCACGCCCTTGCCAGAAAGGCTTTTGAAAGTAATCCTAATAATCTGCGTATTCGCGAGGCGTATTCTTTGGTGCTTCTTAAAACGGGGGCCGTAGACGACGCGAAAAAAGTTATTATTCCCCTTCTGGGGCTAATGCCAAGTGAAGACGGCCCGCCTGTCATAGATGTTGAGTCTTTAGGCCGCAGTCCACTTGTCACTTCCGGGGACAGTAAGGTCTTATCCGGCATCGCCCATATTTTTAAAGAAGCTTGGAATTTTTCTCACAGTTGTAATGATCTGGATATCGCAAGAGAACTTTATTTTGCAAGCTTTAAGCTTTCTCCATCGCCTGGGACCGGGATAAATGCCGCTTGGCTGCATTGGCTGACAGGTCAAGATGATCAAGCAAATGAGCTGGCTCACGAGACGCTGAAGCTTCTTCCTCCGCTGGGGATGAACGCTGACTTTGGCCAGCTTGTGATGATGGCTGAGACTCAGCTGCTTTTAGGCCGGGAAGAAGACGCCGTCAGGCTCTATAAAGAGGCTATGGAAAAGTCCACTAAGGACTATGTCCCTATTGTTCGCGCGCGACAACAAATGCTTTTTTTGCAGAATACCGGTTTCAGGGTGCCGAAATCAGCAATGCAAGCGCTTATTCCGCCGACTGTTGTGGTTTTTACCGGCCATATGATCGACAGGCCGGATCAGCCGGTAGTATTGTTTCCTCATGATATTGAGGAATCGGTCAGGCAAGCGATTAGGGAAAAACTTGACGAGATTAATGCCCACATAGGTTACTGTTCGGCCTCATGTGGTGCAGATTTGCTGTTTATAGAGGAAATCATCGCCCGTGGCGGAGAAATAAACATAATCCTGCCATTTGCAATTAACGACTTTATTGAGACAAACGTTCGTCATGCCGGCCCACGGTGGGAAAAACGATTCGAAAAGGCGCTCAAAAACGCCCGTACCGTAAGCATAGCTGCAGAAGACCGCTACCTTGGTCACGATATGCTGTACAGATTTTCAAATCACGTTATGCACGGATCTGCCGTTATGCGTAGCAAATTTCTTACGTCTGAGCCGCATCTTCTGGCGGTATGGGACGCTCAAGTAAGCGCCATCCCTGGCGGACCGGCCGATTTTATAGATCAGTGGACCAATATTACCACGCTGCACCTTGTAGACTTGGACAGTCTTGATATAGAGCGTCCAAAAATAGACCCGGCAGTGCTAGAGTCTATCAAGAAAAAAGAAGAGCCCGATCCGCTTAACTTTAATGCTCCGGCCAGGACGATTAAGGCCATGATGTTTTCTGATCTTTCCGGGTACAGCAAGCTTCAAGATGAACACATCCCGGCATTTCTTGATTTTCTTACCAAGCTAGAACAAGCAATGAAGCAGATTGGTACCGAGCTGGAAGCAGTTAACACCTGGGGTGACGCCATATTCACCGTAGCCAGCAACGCAACCACGATTGCGGAGTTTGGGCTTAAATATTGCGATATTGTTGAAAACTTAGGCCGAAAGTATCCGGAGTTTCCGTTTCCTATACGGGCAAGAATATCATTACATGCCGGCCCGGTGTACGAGGCTGAGGATCCATTTATAAAAAAGATCAATTTTTATGGCGGACATATAAATCGCGCCGCGCGTTTGGAACCGGTTACAACTGTCGGCCAGGTCTATGCGACTCAACAATTTGTAGCTCTTTTACACGCCGAGATAGATAAGCTTCAGTACGAGCACCAGCAGAAAGGTCTAAAATTCACCGAACAGTTTGAAACTGAGTACGTCGGCGTAGTGACATTGGCTAAAAACTTCGGCCAGCAAGAAGTATACCACTTGCGAAGGCATTAATGTCTTGGACTATTTTCGTAAAAAGGGATATTCAATTGCTATCATAGCTTCGAAAAATTAAGCAAGCTGGGCCCTAACTGCAAGCCTAACTTTTCTTGAAGTTAAAAACACTAATCGCCTTTTCATTAATAGGCGACATTTTCTCTGAATTGCTCACAACACTAATTCAATTAGAATCAACATTCTGAAAAACAGGTATTTTTTCACTTTATCCAAGTGTATTGGCTCTTTATCTGTTTCATAATGCCGTATTTGATAATTATTTCCAATGTCGGTTAATTCTTTAAATTCATCATTCAATTTAACGTTAAATACGCCAAAATTTTTTAATAACTCCTTTGTTGACACTTTTTTGTCTAGTCCGTTTAACGTTTTTATACGCTCAAAGGCATCCCAGAGTTTTTCTACAGCCATTTGTTTGTCACCTTGGGTAAACAGTTTCTTAGCTTTCTCAATTAAGTCGTTCAACGTTTCATCATTCGTGTCTATTTTTTTGTCGAACAATAGTTCATCACTGATGTTTAAATTAAGCAAATCAGACAGATTCACACCTTGATTCATCTCAATCGAATCTTCGATGATTTTTTTAAACACGCTTTTCGCATTTTCCAACTCAGTCCTATTTTGCCAGTAGCTTCTCTTAAATAAACCTTCCGATATTATTTTGTGTATATTGTGTATATTCGACTCTTTCAGCCGCTCGCTAATCCAGTAACGACGTGTGGAACCTTCATGTTTCCATGGCAGTCCCAGGTCGGCAAAAAACGAAGTTATGTATGAGGAGCTTCTGTAGGGAAACGATTCGTTGCCACCGCATATCATTTCAGCCAAACGTAATTCAAAATCTAAATTTTCGTCTCGCGCTTTCAGCAATTTTAGTTTTTCAACATCTAATTTTGTTTTTGACATTTCCTGACATGAAAGCTTATACATTTCATCAGCAATGATAACTTTTACAGCCTTGGCAATATGAACATTAAACGGCGCCTCAGAAGTCAGCTGATTTTGAATAATGTCGAATTTCCTTGCAATTGCAGAGGATAAAAGCCCCGAAACTTCATTTTTCCAAACATTAAAAATTTTCATGTCACTATTAGAGTGCCACGCTCTTAAAATGCTGTCGAATTCATCTTGCTTTTCCGACAAGGCTTTTGCTATCTCTATCATAGGTATTTAAGGTATCG
The DNA here is from genome assembly GCA_031267535.1 of Holosporales bacterium. Classification (GTDB taxonomy): domain Bacteria; phylum Pseudomonadota; class Alphaproteobacteria; order UBA3830; family JAIRWN01; genus JAIRWN01. The sequence continues at coordinate 15,508 of JAIRYS010000008.1, forward strand.
TATGGATATTTCTGTTAATTTTTTTTAAAGAGTTAATAGTACCACGATGCCTATTTTTCTCAGTAAAAACAAGTATCCTAAAAATTTCCTGCAAATTAGGAGGGGCAATTAACAACGTAGGATTTTTAGCGCTTATCAGCTGCGGACTTAAAAAGTTCAAAGCCCGCAGACGAAACTTTGAAAGTCAAACAGTCTCGGAGCGACACAAATCCACTGTAGCCGTTCTTAGGGCGACGTCTTGGTCGGGGCGAGAGGATTTGAACCTCCGACATCCTGCTCCCAAAGCAGGCGCGCTACCAAGCTGCGCTACGCCCCGATGGGGTTTGATGTTATGTCTATACGTATTGTTTAGCAAGGATTTTTGAAGAGCCCTTGCCAGTAAAGAGCATTGATACACTTAGTTAAGGCCGCAAAAAAATCATAAGCAAACTGGGCGGCGGCTGCCAAAAAAACCATAAACTGATAGCGGAAATACATTTAAAATGTGCTTCTGCGGCTGCTAATTATTTAAAATTATTCTTTTTCCATGCAAGCTTTGCAAACAACCACGCCATATAGCTTAAGATTATAAGGATTTGTTGAATTTTGCGTTACATTCCTTTATTGAGTAGATGGTTAGACAGCTAGGTTGCTTGTGCCAGCGCAAATCTAGTTTTTTTACAAAGGATGGGTGGCCGAGCGGTTGAAGGCACCGGTCTTGAAAACCGGCAGAAGGGCAACCTTCTCGTGGGTTCGAATCCCACCCCTTCCGCCAAGTGTTTGTTTATGTAAACAAGAGTCACGATTGCAAAGAAGGGGCCCTCTTCGTTATTTTTCTAAGACCATTGAAACTCAGCTTACTGAACAATTATCTTGGATAATGCTGCCAGCATTATTAGGGCGATGATGTTGACGATCTTGATCAGCGGATTTATGGCCGGG
>JAIRYS010000025.1 GCA_031267535.1 Holosporales bacterium
ACGTATCGCTTGTCGTATTATCACAATCCGTGCCTGAAGCCAGACCAGTCAAGATTTGCCCAATTCTCGCTGTTAATCCAAGCGGCAGTGTGAATACGTACAGCTCCGCCCTTGACGCCACACCATAAACAGCCCGTTAGTTTTGAGCAGATATAATTTACCGTCTCCGCGACCCGCCCTGCCTACGGCCCATATGCCGTTCACCATGATCATGTTCGCGGCCCATATGGCTTTTACCACGGCTCGCATGCCCAGATTCCTGTTCCTTCGGCACATAATGTTTTTGTAGCTCTGGACTATCGGCAATAGCATTGTGAGCTTTTGGAAAATCTCCAGCTGAAAGAGCATTTAAAAACCGCGAATGTTCTACCTTACCTCTAGAGGATAGCTTACCGTGTATTTTTTTTATATTTGAATGCAGATGTTCAGGTATATTAGAATGAGAAGCCTCCCCTCTCGCAGCATTCACGTCGCTATCCAACATCGGCAATACTAAAGCCAATGCAGTGGCGCTAAGTAACATTTTTTTATTCATTTGTTTTTCCTCATAAACGATTAAACTCTTGGGCGAATAGTTCCGTATTAACCTTCAGCCTTTTTAACTAAACCCAAATACATTCCTTTTCGCCAGCCCTTAAAGTTGAAGCGAAAATCAACCTCATCTTGAGAGCAAGATTTGTACTTCTACTCCAGGGCACATAATCAACATATAGCAAACAATTGTTACTAGTTAGTTAATTGTTGATAATGAGAAATTTGTTTCTGATTATACTGTCAATATAATTGTCAATAACGGGAAAACCAGTTCTTGAAATGTACAGATGAGCGTATCATAGTCGGTTCCGGGTTTATCTCTACATTATCTTTATTAATAAACATGAGATATTAAACCTCAGCGCATCATCTGCTGCCCTCGTGCATACACTGGAAACCAAGGAACGAAACAATGAGAGGCTCGTTAAGCTAAGCAACGCTATAGTTATATCCCCCAGATCCTCCGTTTTTTTGCTACTACAAGACTTCCCAGTGAAATAACAGCGCAAACGGTCATGTAGATGGCCACAAATTTAAAAGAAGCCAGTTTGATCAACCAAGCGTTAAGCAATGGCGAAAGACCTCCAAATAAAAGGCCTCCAATACCTTTGCCGATAGCTATACCGCTGCACCTGCATTGGACGGGAAATAGTTGCTTATAAACCGCCTTGGATGGGCCGCTTATGCTACCTCCGAGTATGGTAATGATTAGCCCTCCGGCCAGGGCGGTAAATTTCGATGGGCTAGAAATCATACAAAATGCCGGATAAGTAAAAAGTACGCCCAATAGCGCTATTGACAGCATCACATTTTCTGGCTGGGATTTAGCGAACAGCCTACCCATCGCCGGATAGGTAAAAATCGGCAAAATTATCATAAGAGATCTAATGGTTTCTTGTACCCAAACGGCGTCGCTGGCGGAGGTGAAATCCTTAATGTTTACCACCACAGAATAGGACGCAGCTTGGCTGAAAGCGCCTATGCCAATTACCGCAAATACTGCGCCTAAATGTTGTTTGAACAAATTCATTAAACCAGAATTTTCGCAAGTTGTACGATTAATCACAAATTCATCAGATTCCTTGATGTAAGCGAACCTGCGCCATAAATAGGCCAGAGATCCAATACCGCCAAACAAAAACCAGAAACGCCAACTTTCCTTACACGGCCAGGCGATATAGCTGACAAGCAGGGCAAGGCTGGTACCAACGCTGTTGGCGGCCGTCAGGATGCAGCTGGTAAACGTCTGACTTACCCCTCTTTTTTCCAAAGCCAGCACAGACGCTGTTATATACTCGCCGTTTATGCTGACTCCTTGAAGCAATCGGCACAAAAGCGCCATTGCCTGGGATGCAATACCTAAGCGCTCATGGCCGGGTAACACGCCTATCATGATTGTGGGAAGCGACAACATTACCACAGCGATGATAAGAGAGGTTTTGCGGCCGCGAATGTCGCCTAAATAACCAAACAGCAGCCCCCCCAGCGGTCTTGCGACAAAGCCGACGGCAAACAGTACATAGCTTATATAAGCCGGGCAGTTGGGGAAGAAAGCTGCGCTTATTTCCTTGCTGAACATCACGAATAACGAAAAGTTATAAAACTCAAACACATTGCCAATAAATAACAAGGCAAGCTGTTTGTTCCAAAGGGTGGCTAGCGACAAATTACCACCTTAAGATTTCGTTGATTGCAGTTTTGGTGCGGGTCTGTTCGTCGACATGCTTAACTATTAGCGCGCATGACGCGCTTAACAACGTTTTACCGCCGCTTGTGGCTGTGGCAATGCTACCCTGCACAACGACCGAGTATGAAGGCACAAAACCGTAAGTTACTGCGCCTGTTTCACGGTCAACTATCTTAGTTGAGGCGCTTATAGACACGCCAGAAGCCAAAACGCTACCTCGGCCAATTTTCACACCTTCGGATATGCTGGACCTGGCGCCGATAAAGCAATCGTCTTCAATTATCACGGGGGATGCTTGGATCGGCTCAAGCACGCCGCCTATTGTTACGCCGTCGGATATATGGCACCTGTTGCCGATTTGCGCACAAGAACCGACGGTTGCCCAAGCGTCCACCATAGTGTCGCGTCCAACATATGCGCCGATATTGATGAAACTGGGCATAATGACCGACGACGGCCCGATGAACGCTCCGTACCTTACAACAGCGCCAGCAACCACGCGAAAACCACTTTTCTTAAAATCATATTCGGACCAACCGGTGGTTTTCAATGGTATTTTGTCCCAAAATACGGGGCCTGCGCGGTCTTTGCTAAATTCCAGCACATAATTGTCTTGCGCCCGGAAATAAAGCAGAATGGCGCGCTTAAGAAAATCATTTACTGTCCAAGCGCCATTTTTACATTCAGCGATTCGCCATTCACCTCTGTCAAGTCCGTCTATACAAGACTTCACGGCAAGCTTCAGTTCAGAATTATTTTGAAAATCAATTGCTTCAAGTACATCAAGCGGCGCGCCATTTATGATGCTTTTAGCTTCATTCAGATTCAGTTCGGACAAAGATTTTTCCAGCGTTGATTTCGGTGAGGATAGGACATCTTCGTAGCAGTGAACATCTTTTTTTGTGCTAGCGAACATGCTAGCCTCCTTGTCGTTTTAGGGACGTAATTATGCTGGCCATTCCGGATAGCGATAAGGTCTTGTATGATATAGATGGCTGTAAGGATTTGGCTGCGCTTGAGTCTTTACGCGTGGCGCTGCTGGGCAAAAGCGGTTCGATAACCAAGATTCTGCAGCAAGCAGGCGCGCTTTCACCTGAAGAGCGCAAAAAAATCAGTCAAACAGCCAACAACCTTAAGAATACAGTATCAGATGCAATCGCTAAACGCAGAGTTATTCTTAAAGATGAGGAGATTAGCGACAGGCTTATGTTAGAGAGCGTTGATATAACGCTGCCTGAATTACAGCAAAAATTCGGTCAACTGCATCCGTTGACCAAAGTATTTCAGGAGGTAACCGACATATTTACTGCACAAGGATTTGCTGTTGCCTCAGGTCAAGATTTGGAGCGAGAGTATTTTAACTTCACGGCCCTAAATATGCCTGAATCGCACCCAGCCCGCCAGATGCACGATACGTTCTACATTAAGGATGATAAGCGTATAGTCGGCGCATCTGATGAAAAGCTCGGCAAATACCTTTTGCGCACCCATACTTCGCCAGTACAGATACATTCTATGCTTAGGTGGGGGGCTCCGCTTAGAGTACTAGTGCCCGGCCGAACCTTCAGGTGCGATTATGACGCAACGCACTCCCCCATGTTTCACCAGGCAGAAGTGCTGGTTTTGGATAAAGGAATCAGCTTCGCGCACCTTAAGGGCTGCATTACTGATTTTTGCCGAAAATTTTTTGAAATATCGACCTTGCCTATGCGAATTCGTCCCGGATATTTCCCATTCACGGAACCCTCGGCCGAGATTGATATTCCGTATCATATAAAGGATAAGCGCATAGTAATCGGCCAAAGCAAGACTGAAGAAAATAAGTGGCTAGAGATTGCTGGATGTGGAATGGTGCATCCAGAGGTGTTGAGGCATGGAAAAATAGACGCTGAGCAATATCAAGGATTTGCCATGGGATGGGGACTGGACAGGCTTGCTATCCTGAAGTACGGCGCGCCGGATATTAGAGGCTTTTTCGAGGCTGACGTAGACTGGATAGAGCGTTATGGCTTTTCCGCATTTGCTTGACAAATAAGGAGTTGGCTTTTGAAATTTTCATTAAACTGGCTAAAAGATCATCTAGATGCCGACGCCGATCTTGGGCTTATTGCATCAACCTTAACAAATATAGGCTTAGAGGTTGAATCAGTTTACAATCCTAAAGAGGCGTTCAGGAGTATCATAGTTGCTTACATAGAATCCGCCGAAAAGCATCCGCAGGCAGACAGGCTGAAGGTATGCAAGGTCAATTCTGGCACAGAAACTCTTCAGATTGTTTGTGGGGCGCCGAATGCACGGGCCGGCATCTACGTAGCTTTGGCGCTTCCTGGCGCAGTGGTTCCGGGCGGCAACTTAACGATTAACAAAACGAAAATCCGCGGAGTGGAAAGCATGGGCATGATGTGCTCTGCTCGTGAGCTTATGCTTGGACAGGATCATGCCGGCATTATAGAGATAGACAAAGTCAACGCCGCATCTTTAGGTCAGCCAATCGCAGACGTCTTGGGCGTCGATACGATTATAGAAGTTTCGCTGACTCCCAATAGAGCAGATTGCTTTGCCGTACGTGGGATTGCCAGAGACCTTGCCGCCGCAGGAATAGGGAGGCTTAAGCCGCTTAAAACTTCGGCGTCAGCAAAAGGCGTATTCGATTTTCCCATAAAAATCTCATTCGATGGCGATTGCATGGACAAAAGCGTACCGCTTATAGCCTTACAAGTTATCAAAGGGGTCAAGAATGTCGAAAGCCCTGATTGGCTTAAGAAAAAGCTTAAAAGCGCTGGGTTAGAGCCAATATCCGCATTGGTAGATATAACTAACTATTTTTGTCTGGATATGGCGCGCCCTCTTCATGCCTACGATGTTGGTTGTATCGATGGTGATACTGTGTCGATAAGGTCATCCAGGTCGGGTGAAGAATTTAAGGACCTCAAGGGGCATGCCATGAGCCTGCCAAAAGGCATCTCTGTGATAAGTGATTCGGCCGGTATTTTGGGTGTTCTTGGGGTTATGGGCGGAGAAAGGTCGAAAGTCGGCGATAAAACCTCAACAATTATGCTTGAGTCGGCTGTTTTTGACGCAATAGACGTTGCCCAGGCAGGTCGGCAGCTGAACATCATCAGCGAAGCCCGCACGCGGTTCGAACGTGGTATCGATGCAGAGTACACACTGGCCGGTCTTTCAGACGCCGCCAATATGGTGGTTAGTATTTGCGGTGGACAGCTAAGCCATGCGTACGTACGCGACGTAAGAAAGAAGACCAACCCAGCGCCGGTGAAGCTGCACCTCTCGCGTCTTGAGCAAGTGTCGGCCATGAAAATTACCGCTGATAAGGTTAAGGAAAAACTGACTGGATTGGGTCTGAAGCTTGTTTCCGAAAACAACGATGAGCTTATGTTTTCAGTTCCATCCTGGCGGCACGATATCTCAATAGAGGAGGATCTGATAGAAGAAGCGCTACGGCTTGTTGGCTATGAAAGCGCGCCTGCAGCCCATCTGCCTTATGCATTATCTAACGACCTAGGCGGGACAATCGCCAAAGAAAAGAAGGTTCTCAACGTTAAAAAAACGCTGTGTGCGTGTGGTCTTGATGAGATTGTGACTTATGCTTTCACATCGCGTGAGCAAAACAACCTGTTTTGCGAAAAAGCAGACCATGTCGTAGAGCTAGCCAACCCAATCAGCGCCGATTTATCGGTTATGCGTTGCTCTATGCTGCCAAATCTAATATCAGCCTGCCTAAAAAACAAAAACGCCGGTAAAGACAATATAGCTTTATTTGAGGTTGGGGCTGTATATAAATCTTTGGAAAACCAGGTCTTAATGGCGGGCGGATGTATGCTTGATTGCGCGCCGATCCCTCATTGGTCAGGCAACCTGAAACGCGATGTGTTTACGCTTAAATCCTACATCATCGCCGCAATCAAATCTGTGTGCGGAATTTGCGAAGACGTTAGCGTTTCTTCTGGCGCAGCTCCTTGGTATCATCCCGGACGTAGTGGAAAAATCAATGTTGGTAAAATCGTCGTTGCTCAGTTTGGTGAAATTCATCCTCAGACGCTTAATAAAACGGGCATAAGCGGATGCAAAGTCCTTGGATTTGAGACAAACCTAGATACTTTATTCACACTGAAAACCGGTAATAACGACGCTTTATTAAATAAACGTCTGCAATCGGCTGTAAGGGATTTTGCTTTCGTCTTAGATAAAACCGTCCCGGCAGGCGAAGTTCTCGGCGCGATAAAGGCCGTTAATCCTGGCGTAGTTAAAAAAATTAGCGTTTTTGATGTGTATGAAGGCGACAAAGTTGGTAAAGGCAAAAAATCCTTAGCCATACGCGTTAATCTAGAGCCAACTGAGGCTACGTTTACTGACGAACAGCTTCAAAATATATCAGCCAAGATTATCTTTGAAGTCAACAAACTCTTTAGCGGAATTATAAGGCAGTAGGTGGACACTCGCTTTATCAGAAATTTTGCGATCATTGCTCATATAGATCACGGTAAATCTACGCTGGCTGATCGACTGATCCAGTACTGTGGCGGAATCTCTGAACGAGAATTCCATGATCAACTGCTTGATTCGATGGATATAGAGCGAGAGCGCGGTATCACCATCAAAGCCCAAACAGTCAGGCTTGCTTATAAGGCTGATGACGGCAATGAATATCAGCTAAATCTGATGGACACGCCAGGGCATGTAGATTTCGCTTACGAGGTAAGCAGGTCGCTGGCCGCTTGCGAGGGGTCGCTGCTGGTTGTCGACTCGACCCAAGGGGTTGAAGCGCAGACTTTGGCCAATGCCTATCACGCCATTGGTAATGATCATGAGATAATTGTCGTCCTGAACAAGATTGATCTTCCAGCTTCGGACTGCGAACGAGTAGCCGAGCAAATAGAAGAAGTCATCGGGATCGAAGCACACGATGCAATCAGGGTCTCAGCCAAAACAGGGGAAGGCGTTAAAGATGTCCTGGAGGCGCTGATAAAAAAACTACCTGCGCCAAAAGGTGAAACGTCCGCGCCATTGAAGGCGCTTTTGGTCGACAGTTGGTACGACCAATACATAGGCGTTGTTACCCTTGTCCGCGTAGTGGACGGAACATTGCAGGCCGGAATGAAAATCAAAATGATGTCCAGCGGCAGCGTATATACAATCGAGGAGGTCGGAATTTTTACCCCAAAGCCCAAGAAATTAAGCTCATTAGAACCAGGGGAAATAGGGTATATCTCAGCTGGCGTTAGGCACGTATCTGACTGCAATGTCGGCGATACGATAACAACCGAATTAAAATCAGCAGAAACGCCATTACCGGGATTTAAACCAGTTACTCCAGTGGTTTTTTGCAGCATGTTTCCTACGGAAGCCTCTGATTTCCCACATCTGCGAGAAAGTCTGGAAAAGCTTCACCTTAATGACGCCAGTTTTTCGTTTGAAACAGAGTCTTCCGCCGCGCTTGGCTTTGGGTTCAGATGCGGCTTTCTGGGTCTGTTGCACTTAGAGGTAATAAAAGAACGCTTAGAAAGAGAATACGACCTTGACGTCGTAACTACCGCGCCAAGCGTTATTTACAAGATTATTCTTATTAACGGTAAAGATATGATTTTGCACAATCCGGCCGATATGCCGGATCTTGTTAAGATTCAACAGATTGAAGAGCCCTGGATTAAAGCGACAATTATTGTGCCTGATGAATATCTGGGCGCGGTACTAAGCCTATGCGAAGAGCGCCGAGGAATTCAGCGAGATCTAACTTATGTTGGCGCTCGGGCTATGGCCGTGTATGAACTGCCGCTGAATGAAACGGTTTTTGATTTTTATGATCGGCTTAAGTCTATCAGCCGCGGGTATGCCAGCTTTGACTATGAAATCTATGACTACAGACCAGGCGATTTGGTTCGCCTAAACGTACTTATAAATGGCGAGCCGGTAGACGCTTTAGCCTCAATTGTGCATAAAACAAAAGCAGAACTGCGGGGGCGAGCGCTGTGCGAGCGACTGAAAGAGCTCATTCCCAGGCATCTGTTCAAAATCCCAATTCAAGCGGCAATAGGCGCTAAAGTAATTGCAAGAGAAACCATTTCCGCTCTGCGCAAAGACGTTACCGCTAAGTGCTATGGCGGAGACATTACCAGAAAACGCAAATTGCTGGAAAAGCAGAAAGAAGGCAAGAAGAGGATGCGTGAGATTGGACGAGTGACCATACCTCAAAGCGCCTTTATGGCTGTGCTGAAGATAGATAACTAAAGCGATTTAGCTTTGGCTTTTTGCCAAGCTTTAGGCTAACCATTGGCTGCGTTTTATGATACACTGGCCGCGTTTTAGTCGTAAGGCTGAATACAAAATGTCGATTGATTTTGATAAAATTGAGGCAGACAGCGCTTGCGTCCCCATGCGCACGGTGGGGCCAATCAAAATTATAAACTCAACCGCCTTGGCATTTGAGTCATATGTGCCAATGGCAACGTTTGAGGCGCCGCTTTGGTATTCGTCACAACGAGGAGCCAAAGCTTGTAACCTTGCGGGGGGTATCAGCGCCGTTATAATCAGTGATTTTATGACCAGGTCAGTGGTCGTTGAAGTCGATCAAATATCAGATCTGCCTAAACTGAAAGAGTCGCTTTTAAGCCAGAATTCCTTGCTGGAGCGTCTTGTTACTGCAACCGGGCGGTTTGTGTCTTTTAAAGGGATAGATTTCCGTTTTATAGGTCGATTGGCTTACATCCGGATATCCATGACAACGGCGGACGCTTCCGGCCATAATATGACTACTATAGCGGCTGAAGCTGTTTTAGATTGGATAGTCGAAAATCACAGATACGCCAAGTATGTATCGATATCCGGCAACTATTGCACCGACAAAAAGGTGTCGGCTGTAAACAGCATACTTGGCAGAGGTAAGTATGTAGTGGCCGAGGCTTGTATTTCTGCTGACGTCTGCCGAGATGTGCTTAAAACCTCGCCTCAAGCGATAGTTGACTTAAACAACAAAAAGAATCTTATCGGAAGCATAGCGGCCGGCAGTCTGGCAAGCGCGAATGCGCATTATGCCAACATACTTCTTGCGATATACCTTGCGACTGGTCAGGACGGCGCCAACATAGTTGAAGGTTCACAGGGCATTACTTGCGCATCTTTGGACACAGCCGGCGACAGCTTGATATTCTCGGTTACTTTGCCAAACCTAATAGTAGGCGTTGTCGGTAACGGCAAGCATATCCCTTTTGTAGAAAAGAACCTTAACCTTATGGGATGCCTTCATAAGGAAGGAGACGAACCCGGCGCAAAGTCGCGACGTTTGGCTGAGATAATTGCGGCAACTGTCCTGTGCGGCGAGCTGTCATTGATGGCCGCGCAAACAAATCCTGGCGAGCTGACCAAAAGTCATATAAGGATAGAAAGAAACGCAAAACCCTGAGGAGATTGCGGACATGAAAATAGGGATTGATTCAATTGGCTTTCAAACAGCCGGATATGTTTTCCAGCTTAGCGAGTTGGCCAAGCAATACGGAATCGACCCGGCCAAGTATGAGCATGGCCTCATGCAAAAGCAGATGTCGGTTGCTTCACCGGATGAGGACGTTGTTACCCTCGGTTATGGCGCAGCCAAACAAGCATTGTATGACTGTGACGATGTTGAAAGTATAAAGCTGCTAATTTTCGCTACTGAGACAGGCGTGGATCAATCAAAGTCCGCCGGTATGCATCTACATCGGTTTTTAAAACTCAACCCAAATTGCCGAGTATTTGAGCTTAAACAAGCGTGCTACGCAAGCTCGGCAGCTTTGCAGCTTAGTGTGTCGATGATTAGGTCAGATCCAAAATTGAAAGCGCTGATCATAGCTTCCGACATTGCTAAATATGGCTCGGGCACTCCGGGTGAACCTACTCAAGGCTGCGGCAGTGTAGCTATGATTGTCTCTGCCAATCCTAAAATCATGGAAATCGAACCATACTCCGGAGTTTGGAGCGCAGACGAAAATGATTTTTGGCGACCATGCTACTCAGAAGTTGCATTTGTCGACGGAAAACATTCAGTACAGCTGTACCTTAGTCACCTGGGCAATGCTTGGGGCAATTATAAAAGGCAATCAGGATTGAGTTTCGCAGATATAGATCAAGTTTGCTATCACACGCCGTTTTCTAAGATGGCTATCAAAGCCCACAACGAGCTGACCAGATTAAACGAAGTTGAATGCAACGAAAAAGTAAACAGCACCCTGCATTATACCCCTTATATAGGCAATTGTTACACCGCGGCGCTTTATGTTTGTTTGCTGTCAATGCTGGGTAATTCTGGCGTAGACGTTTCTGGTAAGCGAGTGGGTATGTTTGCTTATGGATCCGGCAGCGTAGGCGAGTTTTTTTCAGGAATCGTACAAAACGGGTATAAACAGCGTATAGAACCACTATCAGGGTCGATTCAGGAGGCGCTTACTTCCAGGAAGATAATAGGCTTTGATAAATTTCGTGAGTTTTATAATTTTTGGAATGACTACCGTGGCGCGGATGTTCTTACGCCGGCTTACAGCAAGAATAAGCTGAGGCTGAAAGGAATAACTGAGCATAAGCGCGTTTATGAACTCAAAGACGCTTAACCATTTGTTGATTGAAAGTTGGTACACATTTGTTTTAAAAGTGTTGCAGTAGATTGATGGGATTGGTTGTATGAATAGTGCAGGCAAGTTCAGAAATTATATCGTCGGCGGAGTATGTCTTTTGGGGATGCTGTTGGCGGTTCCGAATATACTGCCCATCTCTTTCTTAAATAAGCTGCCTTCATGGTTCCCTAAGGATACTATTTATTTAGGCCTGGACCTCAGCGGAGGGTCGCATTTGCTTATGGAGGTTGATCTTGACTATGCGGATCAAGAGCGACTGTCCCAAGTGGCACAAGAAGTTCGCCAGACGCTCAGGAAAAGCGGCATAGGGTTTTCTGGTCTGCCTTATACTGTAAAGCTGGGGGATAAAGCTTTGAAGTTTAGACTTGAGGATCCGACTCAGGCTGCGCAGATTCACAGCGTATTATCGGGCGTAGATCATGACTTTTCTGTATCAATCAATGGAGAAAACGTAGAAATAACTCATACAGATGCGGCTAAACAAGTCATGTACCGCGAGATTGTTGATAAATCTATCGAGATTATAAGGCGGCGTATCGATGCTTCTGGCACGCGAGAGCCGGTTATAACCAGGCAAGGCGCCGGTCGTATTCTGGTTCAGATTCCAGGTGTGCAGGACCCTGCAAGGGTAAAGGCTTTAATCGGTCGCACTGCTAAGCTTACTTTCAGGTTGGTTGAAGCTTCAGCGCCAGAGCTGTCGTCTCGTCCAACTACGTCGGTGGTTGGCGCGGGGTATCAGTATCTGCCTCATACAGATGGCAGCGGATACATTGCCATCAAAAATCAGGCTATGGTTGGTGGAGATATGCTTACCGACGCTCGCCAAGAATATGACGAATTCAACAGATCTCAGGTTAGTTTTAAATTTAACAACATAGGGGCTAAACGCTTCGCCAAGGTCACAAGGGAAAATGTCGGCAAGCGTTTTGCCATTGTGCTAGACGGCAAAGTCATAAGCGCTCCAGTGATACAAGAGGCCATTACCGGAGGCGCCGGACGTATCACCAGCAGCCATTTTAGCGTGCAAGAAGCAAGCGATTTAGCGTTGCTGCTGCGCGCCGGCGCGCTACCTGCTCCACTAAAAGCAGTAGAAGAACGCATTGTTGGGCCGGGGCTAGGGTCAGACTCGATAAAAGCGGGAACTGTGGCCACCATTATTGCAATCGTATTTGTAGCTCTGTTTATGATGTTGGTGTACGGCTGGTTTGGCGTTATTGCAAGCATAGCGGTTGTATTCAACATAGTGCTGCTTATCGCAGCTTTGTCTTGCCTGCAAGCAACGCTTACCTTGCCGGGTATAGCTGGCATAGCGTTGACGGTCGGTATGGCCGTTGACGCTAATGTTTTAATAAACGAACGAATACGCGAAGAGCTCAGGGGGGGCGCCAAGCCTCGCCAAGCAGTAGAAGCCGGTTATCAGCGAGCATTTTCGTCTATTTTGGACTCTAATTTAACAACGCTGTTTGGAACTGCTTGCCTTTATGTATTTGGATCTGGTTCTATAAGAGGGTTTGCGGTTACATTGTCGCTTGGTATTCTGGCGTCGATGTTTACGGCAATTACGCTAACAAGGCTTATTGTTGATCATTGGTACTTGAAGGGCAACAGACCGCGAAACATAGCCTTTTGATTGGGTCTTTGCACACACAGGAGACAAAGAATTGAACTTAATTTTAATACCGCACGACACCAAGATTGATTTTATCAAAAGCAGATTTATAACCTTCGCCATTTTCGGGCTGTTAGCGTTGGTATCCATTTTATCGCTTACCATACGCGGCGTTAATTATGGCATCGACTTCAAAGGCGGATATTTGCTTGAGGTAAGATCGCACGAAAAGCCAGACATAGGGGCAATGCGGGAAAACCTTTCTAAGCTAGATTTCGGCAGTGTAACCCTGCAAGGGCTAGGATCCGGCAATGACGTACTAATACGTATAAGCGACACTGGGTTGTCATCATCTAAAGACCGGGAAGCTATGCTTGAAAGGATAAAATCTGTCCTTGGCGACATAGAGTACCGCCGAGTAGAGTCGGTCGGCCCCCAGATAGGCCAAGAGCTGGTTACTGACGGCGTCTATGCGGGTATAGTTTCTTTGCTTCTTATATTGCTTTACATCTGGTTTAGGTTCGAGTGGCAGTTTGCAGTCTGTGGCATCCTAAGTTTGCTAAGCGACGGTCTGGCTACGCTTGGGTTTTACGGTCTGTTTCATTCGTTTGAGTTTAATACAAACGCGCTTATAGCTATACTAACCGTCATGGGATATTCGATAAACGACGCCGTAGT
>JAIRYS010000018.1 GCA_031267535.1 Holosporales bacterium
TAATAGAATGAGGAAATTAATATGAAAGATTGTAATGATAGCGTGTATTTGAAAAAGTTGTTAACCTCCGGCGCTGTTTTAGCAAATTGCCTGGGCTGCTGCGCTGTAGGTGTTGTGGGTTTAAGCCTGACGGCGAATGAAACATTGGCCGCGAGACCTGGTGTGCGTCAGTTAGTGCAAGACTGTTATCCAAATGGCGATATGATACGTTATGGTGAGTACATTGTACAATTGTATGAGGGGCTAGATCCGGAAAGACAAGCTCTCTTAAAACGCTGGCTGCAAGATGATGATAATTTGATGGCAAGTGGAGCGAATAAAACGCCAGAAGAACTCGCATCGGTTATGAACAGAACCAATCCAATGATCAAAAGTTATGTGTTAAACCTTGCTGATGACGCAGTACGTCAACGCTTACTCGCGGCCTGTGGCGTCCAAAATCTAGAAGATAGAAACCGCATAATCGGAGAAGCAGCAGATGGCTATAGGTTGGATAATGGTAGTATTCAGCTTAGCGGTAAGGCTGTGACGATTTTGATGAGCGACTATGGACTGGATCAAGATAAGGCCGAAGAAATACAAGCTTTGCTAACCGTTCCTGATGAGCGTCGTGATCATAACGCAATGCGTAATTTAGATTTTGGCGGCGATATCGGAAGATGTATATGGTATCTGTCCCGTTCTTCTAAAGACAGAAAGCGTATGGTGGAATTATGATAAAGGCTAACGATGTTTTTAAGCACGCATGGGCCTTCACCCGTGCGTACAGCTGGACGTTCGGCATTCAAGAATTTTGGCAATCAATTAAACTTTCCCTAAGTTATATACAACTGGCTTGTTGTTCAGAGTAGACGCCTTAATGATAAAGGCGGATCATAGCGATAGATATATGGCCAATTGGCTCTCTGAAAATACGTTTTAAAAAACATTCACGCCGCAATTACAAGGTCACTTAACTTGGTCTATCTAAGCCATCCCCTACACCAAAACCCAAAAAGAATAAAACAGTCCGTCAATGAACTTGGTGATTCTGTCGATTTTTGCCAGAACCATTTCGCACTGAGATTAAAAACCGTGGCTATAAACCATTATGGCCCAGCCTTATCTCTATAAGGCCGCGCATACTAACAAGTAAGATAAAAATCCGCTTTCTAAAGATGCAAGGTAGAAAGATTTGTTGAATTTTGCATTGCATTACTTTAATTGAGTAAGCAACTAGATAGCTAAGTTTCTTATGTCGGCGCGAGTCTAGTTTTTTGACAAAGGATGGGTGGCCGAGCGGTCGAAGGCGCACGCCTGGAAAGTGTGTATACGGCAAAACCGTATCGTGGGTTCGAATCCCACCCCTTCCGCCAAAGTAAACTTAGTTGTTGTTAGTGAAAATCAGTACGATTTTGTCGATTCTGCAGTCTGTCGAAAATAATAAAACACCCATCCGCACGCACAAATGTTGACGTTAGATGGGTGTATATTAAAATAATATGTTCTGCTTCGTCATAAAACTAAGCAGAGCGTAATACGAAACTAAAGACCATGATGGGCCGCTACACCGGCAACCGCTTCTTGTACATGACCCACGATATGAGTCGCTATCTCCTCTCCGTGTTGTTGAAGCATTGCCTTGCCTTGCCCAGCCGCTTCGTGCAGAGCCGAAGTGACAGGGCCCTTTAAGTGATCATTCCAAATTTTTGTCGCATGAGCTTTTATACGATCAAACCAACCAGCGTAGCAAACTGCGCTTGCAGCGCTGAGACCCACAACCAAACCAGAAACCAAAATCATTTTTTTATTCATCTGAAATCCTCATTCAAAAACACTCGATATTCGAGCTAACATGACCCAGTATATTTGCCGTTAGTAAACAAATGGTTAACAGACAGAGTTTTTTTAAACGATCTGCCAATTTGGATTTGGGCAGAATTCCAAATCTTCGGCAAAGCCGTTGGTAGCCCTTTCCACAGCCGCCCACGCTATCATAGCGGCGTTATCGGTACAGAATTTTGCAGGAGGAGCGATTAGGCTTATTTCGCGCTCATTACATGCTTTTTGAAGACTAGACCTGATTGCAGCATTGGCACCAACGCCGCCGCCCAAAACCAGCTGTTTGACGTCAATAAACCGTTTGTCTTTCAGCAATTGTTTAAGCTTATCGAGTATAACGTCGCATATGCTTTGCTGAAATGAGGCAGATAGATCGCTTATATCTTGCTTGCTTAAAGTATGAATCTTTTCAACCTGAATCCTTACGGCGGTTTTCAGGCCAGAGAAAGAAAAATCATTTCTGCCGAGCATGGGCGCCGAAAATTTAAACTTTTTAGGATCGCCTGACAACGCGGCTTTTTCTATGAAAGGGCCGCCAGGGGTTGGAAGGCCCAGCATTTTGGCCGCTTTGTCAAATGACTCGCCAATCGCATCGTCCAATGTGCGACCGATTACTGAATAATCGCCGTATCCTCGAACAATCATAGATTGACAGTGTCCGCCTGAAAGTAAAAACAAAAGATAAGGATACTCAACATTATTGGTTAGCCTAGCCGTTAAAGCGTGTCCTTCAAGATGATTGATTGGTATATATGGCTTGTTTAATGACACAGCCATGGCTTTGGCAAAACTGGTCCCGACGATAAGCCCTCCAATTAAGCCGGGACCCGCCGTAGCGGCTATTAGATCAATATCATCAACACTGCAATTGGCCCGAGATAAAGCATGCTGAACGACGTCGGAAATTTTGTCGATATGAGCCCTAGCCGCAATTTCCGGTACAACGCCGCCGTACAGCTTATGCGTTAGCTCTTGAGAATATACAACGTTTGAAAGAATTGTTTTGTCATCAGTGACCACAGCAGCCGCAGTGTCGTCGCAACTCGACTCTATCCCGAGGATTTTCATAAAATGCTTTGTCTTATCTAGTATTTTGTTATAATCACCGTAACGATGTTCATGGCCTTGTTAAAAGACAAATCAATTCCAGTTACTGCAGTGTTTTTAGCACACAATTAATGCCCCCTCTTTATACATTCTTTGTCGTATTGTTGTTGTTGCTTGTGGTTTTTTCGGGGTTTTTTTCAGGAGCAGAAACGGCGTTGACCGGCGCTTCTCGAGCCCATCTTCATCAGCTGAGCAAAAGCGGCAATAAACGGGCTAAGCTGGTTAAATCGTTGCAAGAAAAGTTCGCCAGCTCAATAAGCACAATACTGATAACCAATCAGATGACGAACCACGTGATTGTAACTATCTCAACCTGGCTTACAATCAATATGTTTGG
This sequence comes from Holosporales bacterium, assembly GCA_031267535.1. GTDB lineage: Bacteria > Pseudomonadota > Alphaproteobacteria > UBA3830 > JAIRWN01 > JAIRWN01. The sequence goes on from JAIRYS010000018.1 coordinate 3,266, forward strand.
GGAGGGCAAGGTCCCCATAGCCGCCGTTTTAGTCGCCGTATTCGTTATTGTATACACCGAAATTCTGCCAAAAATGCTGGCGATTCACAGTTCGCTTAAGTTTTCATTGTTTGCCGCGCCAGTGATTCGCTGGGCGATTATAATACTTAAACCATTGACCACACTGCTTGAAGCGGCAGGTAAAGCCAGTTTGAGGCTGGTGGGGATAAAGATTAATCCTGAAGTCAATAAAGTTGTAACCGATGAAGAGTTGCTTGGCGCGATAGAAATGCACTCTCAAACCGGTCAAGAAGAAAAGAAAAAGGAAAAAGTAATGCTTAAGGGCATTCTGGATCTTGATGACGTAACTGTCGGTAAAGTAATGGTTCACAGGAAAAGTCTGATGACCATAGACTGTGGATTGCCGACTTCACAAGTGATTAAAGAGGTTCTAAACTGTCCGTACTCGCGCATTCCTATTTGGAAGGACAATCCAGAAAACATACTTGGGATATTGCACACAAAAAGCTTGTTTAGAGCCATGAAACAGAGCGAGCTTAAGCTGTCGCAGCTGAACATTCTGTCGCTTGCCAGCCAGCCATGGTTTATTCCGGAAACCACGAACCTTCTGAATCAGCTATGCGCCTTTAGAGAACGCAGGTCGCACTTGGCCTTGGTTGTAGATGAATATGGCGATTTGATGGGGCTGGTTACTCTGGAGGATATCGTAGAGGAAATTGTTGGTGAAATTGCAGATGAATACGATGTGGGCACCAGCGGCATAAAGGTTCAGCAAGATGGCAGTATATTGGCAAATGGTAGCGTCCCTGTACGTGATTTAAATAGAGAGTTTGATTGGAGCTTGCCTGAGGGAGCTTCGACCATTGCCGGACTTGTTATGCAAGAGGCAAGGCGCATACCAGAAATAGGCCAATCGTTTACGATACGCGGCCTAAATATCGAGATATTGAAACGCCAAAGCAATCAAATAAATCTTATGAAAATAACTGCTGTGCCAGATCTTAGCGAGAATGTTTGAATAAGGCTTTTGCAACGTGTCAGATTTAGGCTTTGTCGCAGGTTATCGTCCATGTGTTGGCATGGTTGTGCTTAATCAAACTGGAAATATTTTTGCGGCTAAACGCGTCGATATCAAAGATGCTTGGCAGATGCCTCAAGGCGGCGTAGCGCCAGAGGAAGAGCCATTAACGGCCGCGTACCGCGAGCTGTTTGAAGAAACAGGCATGACGAAAAAGAATTTGACGCTGATAAAGCAGGCTAAGGGCGTATATACCTACGATTTCCCAGCGAGCGTAGTCCCTTGTGCATTTGGCGGAAGATATAAAGGGCAAGCTCAGCTATGGTTTTTGTTTAGGTTTATTGGAAGCGAATCGTCGATTAATACTAGTCAGCCTGCGCGCGAGTTTTCCGCTTGGCAATGGAAAACGCCAGATGCAATCCTGGCCCTCGCCCCGGACTTTAAAAAGGGCGTATATCAAGAAGTTTTTTATGACTTTTGTCTTAAGGTAAGGTAAAATTAAGCCTTGGTTTAAGATTACAAGGAAGACAATATGGACAAGCAAAAAGCGCTTGAGTCTGCGCTTACCCAAATAGAACGCGCTTTCGGTAAAGGATCAATCATGAAGCTTGGGCAGCATGAGATCGCCGTTGACGCAGACGCTATTCCCACTGGATCTTTAGGACTGGATATAGCGTTGGGGATAGGAGGGTTGCCGTGCGGCCGTATAGTCGAAATCTTTGGCCCAGAAAGCTCGGGGAAGACTACCTTAGCGTTGCAAGTTGTGGCTGAAGCCCAAAAGCGAGGAGGCACATGTGGTTTTATAGACGCAGAGCACGCTCTTGATCCGGTTTATGCTCGCAAGCTTAACGTAAATATAGATGAGCTTTTGATATCGCAACCAGATACGGGAGAACAAGCTTTAGAGATAGCAGATACGCTGATAAAATCAGGCAGCCTGGACGTTGTTGTGATTGACAGCGTTGCCGCCCTTGTGCCTAGGGCTGAGCTGGAAGGAGAGATGGGGGATACGCACGTTGGTCTTCAAGCTAGGCTTATGAGCCAGGCGCTAAGAAAACTTACGTCCACAATAGCGCGTTCCCGCTGCATACTTATATTCATCAACCAAATACGCATGAAAATCGGCGTAATGTTTGGCAGTCCTGAAACGACCACTGGCGGGAATGCTTTGAAGTTCTATGCCTCTGTCAGGCTGGATATCCGGCGCGTAGGCAGTATAAAAGAGAAAGACGAGGTCGTCGGCAACCAAACTGTGGTTAAGATTGTAAAAAATAAGATGGCGCCACCGTTCAAAACAGTCAATTTTGATATAATGTACGGCGAAGGCGTGTCCAAGGAAGGCGAGATCATCGACTTAGGGGTTACGGCCGAGGTTGTTGAAAAGTCCGGGTCTTGGTATTCGTACAAAGAGCAAAAGCTTGGTCAAGGTCGCGAGGCAGCTAAGCAATATCTGAAGGAGAATCCTGCTTTGTCCCTTGAAATTGAAGTGGCTTTGCGGGAAAGGGCCGGACTTAAACAAAAAGTTGTGGACAATACGAACGCGGTCGAAAGACAGTTAGCTTAATGATTTCTTCAAATGACCTACGAAGCGAGTTCCTGCGCTTCTTTGCTGGTCAGGGGCATCCGATTGTTCCGTCCAGTTCGTTGATACCGAACAATGACCCTAGTTTACTTTTTGTGAACGCAGGGATGGTCCAGTTCAAGGATATTTTTATTGGCAAGGCTAAAAGCGAATATAAGTGTGCCACTACCGCGCAAAAGTGTATTCGGGCTGGAGGTAAACATAACGATCTAGACCAAGTCGGATATACCGCCAGACATCACACATTCTTTGAAATGCTGGGAAATTTTTCATTTGGCGATTACTTTAAAGAAAAAGCTATCGCCTTTGCGTGGGAGTTTCTTACAAAACAAATTGGTTTGCCGAAAGATCGCTTGCTGGTCACCGTATATCACGACGACGAGCAGGCCAAGTCCCTGTGGCGTAAAATTTCTGGGCTGAGTGATGATCGGATAATACCAATATTAACCAACGATAACTTTTGGTCAATGGGCGATACTGGGCCATGCGGTCCGTGCTCAGAAATCTTTTATGATCATGGAGAGCATATATTTGGAGGCGTCCCGGGTTCTGCAACCCAAGATGGCGACAGGTTTACAGAGATATGGAACTTGGTGTTTATGCAATTTGAACAACTAGCCGATGGTCGCAGAACCCCTTTGCCAAAGCCGTCTATTGATACCGGCATGGGGCTTGAGAGACTGGCCGCCATTCTACAGGGCGTGCATGATAACTATGAGACTGACATACTAAAAGCCTCTATCCAGGACATAAACGCCATACTGGATATAACGCCGGATAATATCACTCCATCGCATAAGGTTGTGGCTGACCATGTGCGCTCAATCTGTTTTTTGTTGGCCGACGGAGTTACGCCAAACAACGAAGGGCGAGGTTATGTCTTGCGCAGAATCATACGCCGCGCCATAAGACATGCAAAGAAGCTTGGCGCCCCGGCCCATGACCCTTTTATATTCAAAATCGCCGAAGCTTTTATTCCCCGGATGTCGTCCTATTACACAGAACTTGATATGTTTGCATCGGCAATCAAACAAAATCTGACGTTGGAGGAAGAGCGCTTTCAACAAACTTTGGATAATGGATTGTCTGTCCTTGATCAAGAAATTAAGACGCTTTGCGGCAAGAAGATTATGCCTGGGAATGTGGCTTTCAAGCTTTATGACACTTATGGTTTTCCGCTTGATTTAACCGAGGACATATTACGCGACCACAATATATCAGTCGATGTTCAGGGGTTTAATGAATGCGTTGAAAAGCAAAAGCTTGAGGCAAAAAAATCTTGGAGCGGATCTGGTGAAAAAGCATTGTCAGAAACAACCTACGCTCTTAAACAGAAAGTGAACAGCACTATATCCCTGGCTTACGAGCGTGACGGTAACCAATCGACGGTGATGGCTATACTAAAAGAAGATGCGGTTGTTGAGCAGATTGCCCAAGGTGAATATGGCGCGATTATAACAGCCGAAACTTGTTTTTATGGCGAGTCGGGCGGGCAGGTTGGCGATATCGGACTTATAGAAAGCCAAACAGCTGGATTTTCAGTTGAAAACACCAAAAAGCTCGACGGTACAATCGTTCACTACGGCCGGGTTACAAGCGGCAATTTCACTGAAAAACAGTCCGTAACTTTGACCGTTAATACCGTCAATCGCAATAAGCTTCGCGTCAATCACAGCGCGACGCATCTACTGCACGCTGCTTTGCGCCAGGTATTAGGAGAAACAGCTGTACAAAAAGGCTCGTTAGTTTCTTCAAATAGGTTTAGGTTCGACTTTTCTTATCAAAAAGCCCTAAGCGACGAACAGATTTTTCAGGTTGAGATGCTGGTAAATCAGTGGATTCAAAATAATCTGGCCGTGTCAATCGACGTATTAGATAAGGACACAGCCATAAAATCCGGCGCGACGGCTTTGTTTGGCGATAAATACGGCGATAAAGTCAGGGTTGTAACCATGAAAGACCAGCAAACAAATACCGTCATTTCGGCCGAATTGTGCGGCGGCCTACATGTCGGTTTTTCCGCAGAGATAGGGATATTCAAAATTACCGAGCAAACCGGCATTGGCTCAAACATTCGTAGAATCGAAGCTATAGCCGGGACTGAGGTATTTAATTACGCGGCAAATTTTGAACAAATCATTAAAGATCTTTGCGCTATGTTTAAGTGTGCGCCTGGCGAACTAATGAATAAATGCTCTTCGCTTATCTCGACTGTCGGCCAGCTGGAACAAAAAAATACAAGCCTTAGGCAACAAATGGCGCTTTTTGAAAACGTTGCTGACAGCGGAAGCGAGTGTGAGATAAATGGGATAACGTTTGTTGGCAAAAGTGTTGCGGAATTAGACGCAAAAGAGCTTAGGTCTCTGATGGATCAGATGAAGGCGCAGCACAAAACAAGGAGCGTAATAGCTTTGGCCAGTACGAGCGCTGACGGCAAGGTATCCATGACTGTTGGCGTCAGCGAGGACATTTCGAGCATTTGCCCAGCAAACTGTGTTTTAAAAGAAGTGATTGAGCTTCTTGGCGGCAGAGGATGCGGCGGTCGTCAAGATCTTGCCCAAGGCGGAGGATCTTGCCCCCAAAATATTCCGCAAGCCTTTGAAAAAATTAAACAAACGTTATCGCAAACCAAAATCTAGCGGACTGGACGACTTTGAGGACGTTGATTGCTGACTTTGAGCAAGGTAGTACCGCGACAACGTCTGACATACAGCCTTACAGATTCGTAAATGTCACGCGCAATTTGTTCGAACATACTGTTGTAATACGGTGAGTAAATCATAATCTCAAACTGCCCTTCTTGGCTTGCGATGTTACAAGTAATCGTCGCGGAAGCTTTGTCTTTAAGAAGTTCTTTGCCAGTCTCTATGGAAACTATGCTGTACTCGGCAATACAAGTCATTTCGTTTCTTCCTGTAGAACCGTCTGGATATTTCACAAGCTCTCTGGTTTGTATGGTCAGTTTAGTTTCCAGTTTGCACGGAAACGGAAAATATATTGGGGTATCCTGGAAAGCTTCCAGCAATCTGTTGCGCAGACTAATTCCATCGCGGTCGGGAATAATTGATATCTTTATAGGATATTCTTTGGCAGAAGCGTGCGATGTTGCGCAGTTTTCAAACGCGTCGTTTTTGTGAAGCGGCGCTATTACACATCCGCCAAGCAAACATAAGGTGAACGAGGCAAATATTAAGAACTTATACGACAAAGTTTATAATTTTCCCCGGCACAAAGATTACCTTCTTAGCGCCGCCTGCGGGAATGTATTTCTTTACTGCATTAATGTTCCTGGCCGCGTGTTCCAGCTCGCTTTGCATTGCATCCGGCAACGCCTCCAACGTAGCGCGAAGTTTGCCATTCACCTGGACAGCAATCGTGACCATCTCTTGCTTAAGCTCGTAGCGGCCAAAATCCGGCCAGCAGGTCTCTGAAAGCATCTTAGGGTTGCCCAACTTTTGATTAACCTCTTCGCTTAAGTGTGGGGTAATGGGCGCCATCACAACGTTCGTAAGAAGCAAAAGATCCCTAAACGCATCGCTATATGACTCTACGTGGTTTAACAGATCATACATAACATTAACGGCGTCGTGTACAGCCGCAATAGCCCGATTAAATTGAAATACTTCGTACAGGCCGCCAATTTGTGAAATGCTTCTAAGTACACGTTTAAAATCAGCCTTCGTTTCATGCTTAAGGCAATCAAGCTGTATGAAACTGGGTGAAGCTTTCTTGGTTTGGCTATACTTCTCGCCGAACATTACGACCAAGCGCCAAAAACGATTAATAAAACGCCAACACCCGGTTATGCCCTCATCAGACCACTCCATGTCTTTGTCTACCGGACTGTCGGACAGCACAAACATCCTTACCGAGTCTGCCCCATATATACGAACCATCTCGTCGGGGGAAACAACGTTCTTCTTAGACTTACTCATTTTCTCAGAGCGTCCGACGTCAACGACGGTACCGTCAGCCTTGCATATCGCCTCGCCTTTTTTGGACTCTATTTCGTCCGGAGCAAGCCAGCGGCCATCCTTATGCTTAAACGTTTTGTGACATACCATGCCCTGAGTGAACAAAGCGCTAAACGGCTCATTGAGATTTATGTACCCACAGTCCCTTAGAGCTTTAGTAAAAAACCTCGCGTACAGCAGATGCAAAATTGCATGTTCTATGCCGCCTATATAGAAATCAACCGGCAACCAGCGCTCAATCTGCTTTCGATCGAATTTCCCCAAATCAGAAGCGCCGTCCTGACAGAACCTGATGAAATACCAAGACGAATCAACAAAAGTGTCCATCGTATCTGTCTCGCGGTGGGCGGGGGCTCCACAACTTGGACATTTGGTTTTGCTCCAGGTTGGGTGTCTGTCCAAAGGATTGCCGGGCTGATTGAAAGTCACATCAACCGGCAATGCAATCGGCAAATCCTTTTCATTAGCTGGAACGACGCCGCATTTTTGGCAGTGAATCATCGGAATCGGACACCCCCAATAACGTTGACGCGATATGCCCCAGTCCCTAAGCCTGTAAAATTCTGAAGCTTTACCAACGCCTGTTTTTTCACAATGCTCGATTATGCATTCTTTAGCTTCCGGCGCCGTTTTCCCGTTTAGGAATTCGGAATCAATCATCGTTCCATTACCCAGGTAAGACCCCGCTTGCAAATTAACGTCGTTTCCGGCTGACGGCTTGATAACCAGCTTTATCGGAAGTCCGTATTTCTTGGCAAAGTCCCAATCACGCGTATCATGTGCAGGCGTTCCAAATATAGCCCCGGTCCCATATGTTTGCAGCACGAAATTAGCAATGTATACCGGAAGGGCTCTGTCGCCAAGCAGCGAGCAAAATGCTTGTACGCCGGTATCTATGCCAAGCTTTTCCATTTTATCCATGTCTTCGGTCGTGACGGAGTTCTTGCTGCAGCTGTTGATAAATTCAGCAATCGCGGACGAAGTCTTGGCCAATTTCTGCGCCAGCGGATGTTGCGCAGATATGGCCAGAAAACTTGCTCCAAATATAGTCTCTGGCCTGGTTGAGTATACTGACAGATCTTGCAGAGATTGGCCGTCTTTGTCCTTAGCTTCAAATCGCAACATCAGGCCGCGGGAATGTCCGATCCATCGCTCTTGCATAGCGCGGACCTTTTCTGGCCAGCCTTCCAGGGACTTAAGGCTCTTAAGCAGCTCGTTTGCATAAGCAGTTATCTTAAAAAACCACTGTGACAATTGGCGGCTTTCCACAATGGCTCCAGATCGCCAGCCTCGCCCATCTATAACCTGTTCGTTCGCCAGGACGCAATTATCAACCGGATCCCAGTTGACCATTGACTCCTTACGGTAAACCAGCCCTTTTTTGTACATATCCAAGAAAATCTTTTGTTGAACGGCGTAGTAATTCTCATCACAAGTAGCAAATTCACGATCCCAATCGTAAGAAAACCCAAACAGCTCCAGCTGTTTTCTCATTAAGCTTATATTTTCGTAAGTCCAGTCTTTTGGATGCACGGCATTAGCCAATGCGGCATTCTCGGCCGGCAAGCCAAACGCATCCCATCCAACAGGGTGCAAAACGTCAAATCCTTTCGCCTTTTTAAATCTTGCAATAACGTCGCCAATCATAAAATTGCGTACGTGACCTATATGCACACGCCCAGACGGGTACATAAACATCTCAAGTACATAGCATTTCTCTTTTGCAGCTGCAGCGACGGGCTTATTGGCACAAACAGACTGCCTCCAGACCTGCTGCCACTTCTTTTCCGTTGCTTGGAAGTTATAGTTAGCGGACGTTTTCATGATTTAGTCTTGGTTCTGTACAGAATTGATTTATAAATCTGAGCTTCTAAGTTTTTGTCATTGTCGATTGACGCCCAATCGCCTTGCTTATCCTTGACTTGGCGGAAAACCCTTACGGTAAACTTGTTCTTATCGGAGACGTTGATACAGATTTTCTGCCTTATGTTTAGATTTCCAACTGGCATCCAGTCCGTCACAAACAGCCCGGAAGTTGTATCGCTTGCCACCAAAGGATACTGCGACATCTCATCAGCTACAGATTTAAGCAGCGACCCCCTCGATGCAATTGGCGTTGTCGGCACGGTAGAACTGGACTTGGATCCAGTAGAAATCTGGCCAATGATAATATCTTTACCGCCCAGCTTGCCGATAGCCTCCCTTTTCTTTTTTACCACACGGTTATCTCTGTTAACCTGATAATTCATCTGCTTCATCGAGCGAGACGAAGCCTCGTCGCAAGTAACAACTGTTATAATCAGCAGAGAAAAAGGCCATATACACAAACGCAAAAGTTTTTCTGTCATCGGATCACCTATATGTTCGCTAAAGACAACTGAGCTGAGTATACAAAAATTGGCCTCGCAAGTAAGGCCTAACTTTTCTTTTTGCAAAAATACCAAACACATGTAGAATCCGCTGTATGTAGCACGCAGGAAGCAATCCGGTCTTTGTTGGTAAACAGAGCCATTCTTGCGGAGGTTTTAACCGGAGGAATGATATGTCTGAGTCTGTAAAATTTTCTATGGCGCAGCTGTTTGAGGCGGGCGCACATTTTGGGCACCACAAGTGCCGTTGTAATCCTAAAATGTCTAGTTATCTGTATGGCGTAAAAAGCAACATACACATAATTAATTTGGAAAAAACTGTATCCATGTTGCGTAATGGACTAGAGGCCGTGAAAGACGTTGCTCAACGCGGAGGCAGAGTCTTATTTGTCGGCACTAAGCGACAGGCGCGCGACCCGATTGCCGAAGCCGCCAAGCGTTGCGGGCAGTATTATGTAAATTATCGTTGGCTGGGCGGACTGCTAACTAACTGGAAGACTGTGTCGATTTCTATTAACAAGCTTAAGCAGCTTGCAGAAAAGCTTGAAGCGGCCGATACAGGCTTGACCAAAAAAGAAATGCTTTCGCTGCGCCGTCAGCACGATAAGCTTGAGCTTGCACTGGGCGGTATTCGCGAAATGGGCGACATACCGGACGCTTTGTTTATAATCGACACTAATATGGAAGCTATAGCTATCAGCGAGGCGTGTAAGTTGCGTATTCCAACGATTGCAATATGTGACAGCAATTCGGACCCGAGTAGGGTTACGTATCCTATACCTGGTAATGACGATTCCTCAAAAGCCATAGAGCTTTACTGCGGCTTGGTATCTGAGGCAGTGCTGATTGGTTTGCAGGAAGCGCTTGCTTCGTCTAACGTGGATTTCGGCGCATCAGAGTCGGTTGAAGCTTTAGGTTTGGAAATTAACGGAGGTAATCCTAATAATGAGGCGTCTGAATCCACTGAGGTTGTGGTAGAAGAGCCAATTTTGGAGAACGCTAACAATGGCTGAAGTGACTGCGGGGATGGTTAAGGAACTGCGCGACCGCACCGGCGCAGGGATGATGGATTGCAAAAAGGCGCTTGCTGAAAATAACACCGACATAGAGGCAGCTGTAGATTGGCTTAGGAAAAAGGGGCTGGCCGCCGCGGCTAAAAAGGCAGGTCGTACTGCTGCGGAGGGGTTGGTTTTTGCAAAATCCTATGGCAAATCCGGCGCGCTGCTGGAGGTGAATGCCGAAACCGACTTTGTCGGTCGCAATGATCTTTTCCAGAACTATGTTAAGGAATTGGGTGATCTTTGCCACAAAAGCCAAAGTAAAAACATCGAAGATATTAAATCCTTAAAGATGGGATCTGCTGGCAGAAACGCCGATGAGGAACTGACCAATTTGATCTCTGTAATTGGTGAAAACATGTCTTTGCGGCGCGTTGAATATCTAAGCGTTAATCAAGGAATTGTTTGCGCTTACACGCACAGTGCGGTTTGCGCGGGAATCGGCAGAATAGGGGTGCTGGTTGCGCTTGAGTCTAGCTCTACGCAGGAAACTAAGCTGTTGGAGCTTGGTAAACAACTGGCTATGCACGTGGCCGCGACTAAGCCTCAGGTTGTATCTCGTGAAGATATGCCGGCCGAGGTTATCGAGCGTGAAAAAATGGTTCTTGTCGAGCAAGCGCGTGCATCCGGCAAGCCTGAGCAGGTTATTGAGAAAATGGTCGAAGGCCGTTTGCAAAAATTCTTTGCAGAAGTAGTCTTCTTAGAGCAGCTGTTTGTAATCGACGGCGAAACAAAAGTCTCTGAGGTTTTAAGCAAAGCATCCAAGGATCTGGGCGCTTCTGTAAAGGTGTCGGGGTTCAAAATGTTTATACTTGGCGAGGGCATTGAAAAACAGCAAATAGACTTTGCCGCCGAAGTTGCCGCTCAAGTTAAGTAAGTTTGCTCAAATTTTCACATCTCTTAATATTTATTCAAGCAATATCGGCTTTTTATCATTGAGGCAGGATTGCTCGGCGTTTATTTTTAGGCTGGTTGTTTGCGTAATCATCGGATACATTCTAACCAGATTTGTGTTGAGTGAGAGTCTGTGTTATGTGCCGTCTGATACTGTGCCTACTCTTGGCTTTTTTTAATTTTCCCAATGCAAATGCAATAACGTTAGAAGAAGCGATTAAACAAGCGTTCACGCATAACGCAAAGTGGTTGGCGGCAGTCTTAGAAGATCAAGCAAATCAACAAGCTACAAAGACAGCTATGGCTGCGTTTTACCCATCGATTAGTGCAGATGCTTCCATGGGCGACAGATCTTCTAACAACATCTCTCAAGCTCGCGATCAAAACACCTTGAGCGAGAAAAGTCATAGCAAGACAAGCTCACTCAGCTTGTCAGCTAAGCAAAGTCTTTTAAATTTTTCAACTTTTGCTCAGGTGAAACAAGCGAAAGAAAATGCAAATGCAAGTAAATACAATTTAGCTAAAACAAAACAGGATATAATATTGGCCGTACTAGAGGCCTACTTAGGTCTTTGGGCTGCGTATGAAAATGTTAAAATTTCAAGGCAAAACGAGAAAAATCTTGCTCAAGATCTTGACGTTTCAAGAAAAAGATTAGAAGTCGGGATAGGGATACGTCAAGACGTTGCGGCAAACGAGGCTGCGCATGCAGAGGCAGTATATCACAGAATAGACGCAGAGTCTAAGCTAGCGTCCGCTGTTGCAGAATTTAAAAAGACCGTAGGAGTGGAGCCAGATGGTCGCTTGGAACCATTAGAACTTCCAACTTGCCTTCCTGATGATTTTGATAAGTTTATGGTAGAGACAGCGAGGCGCAATCCATCGCTGATAGCAAGTAGATACCAAACACAAGCGTCAGAAGCTGACGTCGATACTCAGCGAGGAGCTTTAATGCCAACTGTTGGGCTGTCGGTAGAGGCAAGTAATAGCTTAAGCGACGTAGACTCCAGGTACCATGGAGTACTTACGCCAAATAAAGATCAGTTGGCACGCAACTTTTCTGCAACAGTTAGTCTTAGCGTTCCCATACTTACCTGTCCAAGTTACGGCCGTATAAGACAAGCCAGCCTAAAGGCACAGTCTGCCAAAATGAATTACCTGCTTATGCGGCAAGAGGTAACCAAGGCTTGTCACAGTTATTGGGCTCAGTTTCAAACAACCAAAGCGCAGGTTAAACAGGCAGAATTGGCTGTAAAAAGTGCAGAAATAGCGGTTGACGGTATGCGTCAATGTCTGACTGTTGGCACGAAATCTACGACTGATGTGCTGCAGCAAGAGCAAAGATTACTGCAATGCAGAAAAAGCCGAGTTGAAGCAACAAAAAATTATATTATGACAGCTTTCACTTTGATGTCGTTGGCTGGCCGGTTAGGCTTAGAAACTGTTGCAAAAGGCAAATAGCAAAAGGATAAGCCTTATGCCAAACGATCAGGGAGAACTGTCAGTCAAAGAGATTCTGTCAGTTATAAAAAGCAATATGCTGCCGAATGATAAGGGCGATGCGGATAATGATACAGTCAGCCAAGCAGGTGGCGACGTGCCGCTAAACGAAGAAAATCGTGAAAATAATAGCGATACGGATGACGATGTTCTCGATCTTACAGATGAAATACTGGATGATGAGGAAAACGAAATTTGCTCTCGGCCAACTGCTGCATCAAGGGCTGCGTCGCGAGAGGAAAGCGTTATCTCTGGATCTTGCGCCCAAAAAGTGTTTAGTCGGCTTGATAAACTTTCAGAAACTAACAGTTATAATCCAATATCAAGTGGCGATATAGACCTAGGCAAAGGCCTGGATATGCTTTTGCGACAGTCTTTAAAAGCTTGGATGGACGCTAATCTTCCCAACATTGTTGAACGTATAGTTGAAAAGGAAATTGCCTGCTTAGTAGAAAAATATAAAAAGTGAAGATTTTAGGGGAACTACTGGGCGGCTTAGTCTATTCGACTGTTGGCAACGATGACCATGGGGCTTTAAGCCTGGAAGTTTCTGGCGTTTGTCTTCATTCCTCAAATGTATTTGGCGGCGTTTTATTTGTTGCCATTCCCGGAAATAAATATGACGGCTTCTCGTACGTAGATTCGGCTATTGCCGGCGGGGCCGGCGCCATTCTGTGCAGCTTAGATCGTATCGAGCAAATATGCGGTTCAACAGCCAAGGATCGAGTGTTCGATCCAAGTTCTAAACAAATTTGGCTGTTTAGGTCTGATAATAATGGAGTGGTTTTCCTGTTTTCTGTAAACGTACGCAAAACGCTCAGCCAAATTGTGTCTCATTTCTACGATCGAACATCCGCGGATGTAATTGGCGTTACCGGCACCGATGGGAAGAGCTCGGTGGTCGATTTTCTCAGGCAATTATGGTTTCTTAACGGCCACGCTTCGGCTTCAATTGGAACTCTTGGGGTTTTAAGAGGCGGTGAAAAATACTTCTCATTATCGAGCCATATAGCTACGACTCCTGATGTTATTTCTTTGTGTGAAACAGTAAAATCACTGGCTAACGAGGGAATAAATAAAATTGCAATCGAGGCTTCAAGCCACGGCCTGGACCAACACAGGATTGACGGCATAAATTTCAAAGTAGCATGCTTTACCAATCTGTCTCATGACCACTTGGACTATCACGGAAATATGGACAGATATTTACTGGCCAAAAAACGCCTTTTTAGCGAAATATTGAATAAGGACGGCGTGGCGATCATAAACTTAGATTCGCCGCAAGCGCCTGAGCTGATTGACACATGCCGTGTAAGAAAAATTAAGGTGATTAATTATGGGAGGTCTTGCAAGGCCGATATACACGTTAAGAACGTTAAGGTCGAATTAAACAGCCAGACTGTGCAAATGTCTGTTTTTGGCAAGACTTACAGCGATGTTCGCATACCTTTGGCCGGGGATTTTCAAATATACAACACATTATGCACAATTGCGACTCTGTCCGGGATGAACGATGCTGACGAGCTTTCCAAATACATAGCCCTGTTGCCTAATCTAAAAGGCGTGCCAGGACGTATGGAGTTTATATCTTCCATTAACGACGCGGCGGTATACGTTGACTTTGCTCATACTCCAGAAGGATTTGTGAATATTTTGTCGACGCTTCGGCCGCGTACGCATAGTAAGCTTAAAATCCTATTTGGATGTGGCGGAGACAGAGATAAACGCAAACGTCCACTGATGGGTAAAACAGCTTGCGAAATGGCAGACGAGGTATTTATAACAGACGACAATCCTCGCAGCGAATTTCCCGAGCAAATAAGGCGAGAAATCCTTGCTGGCGGAAGTAAAATGCTTGAGTGCCCTGACAGGAAAGAAGCTATCATGCAAGCGCTTAAGACATTAAAGCCAGGAGACGTGCTGGTAATTGCCGGAAAAGGCCATGAACAATTTCAGATCTTTAAAGACTACGTCGTTCCGTTCAACGATGCAGACGTTATTCGTGCTTGTGTAGCTGAGTTGTCTCAATAAGATGAAACTGTACCTAAACAAGTTTAGCGTTAAGAATCTTTTGTCTAGGCGGGTTTTGTTTTTGTATGGGAATAATCAGCCTTTACAAAGTAAATTCGCTGATTTCGTCCCTATAGCCGCAAGGCTTGCTGGTAAAAATGTTAAAGTACAAGCTGTAACAGCTAAATCTCTGTCCATCGACGTGACCGAAGACCCAGCTTTGTTTCAAGAGCGAAACACTAAGCTGTATATAGTTGAAAAAGTTGGCGACAGTTTTGCGGCAAAGATTGAAGAAATTCTGTCGTCACAAGATATTTTTGTCCTGATAGCAGATAGTTATAAACTGGCCAAGAAAATCACTGAACAGCTTGTGGCTCATCCTTTGTGCGACTGTTTAGGCTTTTTTACTAATGACAACAAGGTCGTCCTAGCTTTTGCACAAATAATATGTTCAATCGCTATGCCAGGCGTCCAGTCGTCAGGCGACTTGGTTAGGTCAATCGCCAGAAAGTTGACTGAATCGGATACAAATATAATGTCGATTATATTTGATCTAGAAATGCTTGGGAACGACATGCCTGTCTATACGCAAAGCTCACCAACAGCTATGGCCGAGTTAATATCAGGAATGGAGCCGATATCCGCAATAAGATTTTATATGAGCGGCCTATGCAAAAGCCTCGGCAAGGATTCAACAAACGTCACGACACAAAAAGTGGAAACGATAAAGAAACTTTGGAAGCTAGAGAAAAACGTCAAGCTTGGGATATTTACAGACCCGGCGTCTACTAAAGCGGCGATTTATCAATCAGTATCTACGTCGGAAGCAGTCGAGTAAAGCTTCAGCATAGCCTGATTCACATCGACCTTAATCTTTTTCTGATAATGCTTGATTAACTGCGCGAACAGATCTCTGGTCATGGCGCTGTGTATCAGCGTCCTAAACTGCTGAGCTTGTTTCTTATCCAGGGTAGGCAGATGCTTGTTTTTCACATGAGCGACCACGTGCCCGCCCTCTATCGGAAGTATGACAGATTGACCGACCGGCGCGTCAAAAATCTTACGTACTAAATCGGCGGGTAATCTGTTTTGTTTGCTGCTGGCCCCATCGGTTCCAGAGCGAGTTAAAGAATGTATTCTGTCAACCGTTAAATGCTTGCTATGCGCCAGTTTATCCAGAGGTATCCCCTGAGACACTCGGCCAACAAAACCCTCTGCAATTTGCTTGGCCGCTTTGGCCTTTGCCCCGCGCATCCAATACGCCAGCACTTTTGCTTTAACCTTGTCATACTCAGGAACAGACGAAGAGGTAGTTTTATCTACATTAACCAAAAACTGTACGCCATGGACTGTTTCTTGGAACATGTTGGTATCGGTTGTATTAAAGGCAATTTCGGCAACCTCCCTTCCATAAGGCAAAGAGATTGCAGTTTTACCCGTAAAAGCATCAGCGTTGCTGGCGGTCAGATTCTTTACCTTAAGTATACGCAATCCATACCTAGCCGCCGTACCGTCATAATCCTTAGTAGCGCTAAGTTCGTCTTCGATCTTGGCGGCCAAAATCTTGACTTCATCGGGAAGCTTGCGATGCTTAAGTTCGGCGATCAGATTTTTTTTGATTTTTTCAAGCGAAACGTTCCAATTTTCCCCTTCTTCCTCTTTTCTGGCCTGATATTCGTCCAGAACTTCATCGTCAGAGATCTCAATCTGCTCAAGCGCTTTAGCTTCACTCAGAATCAGCACTGTAATATCCCTGCTTTCTGCTGCGGCAAACACGTCTTGATTTTCCTGATAACAAGACCTTAAATCCGCTTCGGTTGGCTTTGGCAACAGATAGTTTGGTACTGCTGAGTTGTATACATGCACTATGTCAACTGAACGTTGCTCCAGTATTACGTCTTTTAATCTGCTCATTATGCTGGCCGGTTCAAAGAAGGTCAATGAAAGCGGCATAAAGACCAGCGATTTAGCCAAATTAAAGCTAAAATCCTCTAAAAATACGCTTTCTGGTATTTGTTTTTCAATCAGCGCAGAGCGCAGTTTTTCCGCACTGAACTGACCCTTTTCATCTTGAAATTCAGCGCTGGTCTGAAGACCCAGTTTCACAGTCTTGTCGTCTATACCCAGCCCCCAGATATCGATAATCCGTTCAACCATCAATTTGTCGACAGTCTGAGCGACAAAGTACTCAAGCACATGGGGACGGATTTTCTCGTAAGTATTGGAATTGCCTAGGCTTCGGCGCATCAAATCAGCCATTTTGTTGTATTGAAGCTGGAATTCCTTCGGCCCTATTTTGACGTCACCCACACGAATGACATAGTCTTTTCCCGCCAGGCGATTGATCACGTCGCTTATTCCAAAAAACAACACGAACGTCAACGCAACCAAGGACAGAATTACCTTTACTACGACAGAGCCTAGGTACTTTCGAATAAATTCTAACATAATGCTGGCAAACCCTACTGTACCGACAATCTAAATCACTCGCTTGTTATACTAAGCGTCGAGGCTTATATTCAAGGACTAAATCTTTATTCGGAGGATATAAGGTATGAGTAAATATGTTATTGCTAACTGGAAAATGAATGGCGCGTCTGCAAGTATCACTGACCACATATCCCGTCTTGCCAAGCGACTTGGCAGCAAAGCAATTGCAAACAAATTATCTGTAATAATTTGTGCCCCGCATGTTTATCTAAGCGCTTTAAAGACTTTAACCAAAGACCTTCCGATATCGATTGGCGGGCAGGATTGTCATTCCCACGCCAAGGGTGCTTTTACTGGCGAGACAAGCGCTGAGATGCTTGCGGATGTTGGGTGTAGGTATGTTCTGATTGGACACTCTGAGCGCAGAAAATACAACGGCGAGGACGAATCTGTGCTGCAGGAAAAGGTGATAATGGCCCAACATGCGGGATTGACGCCAATCTTGTGTATAGGTGAATCCGCAATCGAACGAGAACAAAAAGCTACACTGGAAGTTTTGCGTAGACAACTTTCTATACTAAAAGAAACTCAAGGTAATGTTTTAATTTCTTATGAGCCCGACTGGGCCATTGGCACAGGAATAACCCCAGATCTTGAAGATGTTCAAATCGTATGTCATTCAATCGCTGACGAATATCAAAGGCTGACGGATAAAAATGCTTGCGTAATTTATGGTGGGTCGGTCAACGCCGAAAATGCATCCGGCTTTATACAATCAAAGGACATAGACGGAATTCTGGTCGGCGGGGCCAGCTTAGCGCCAGAATCATTCGGTCAAATCATAGAAATTAGCGCGCAACTCAGTTAATGGCCCCAGAGATAGATCATCTTATAAAAATATTCTCTTTTTTGCCCGGGTTGGGCGAACGATCTGCCAGAAGAATCGTTCTGCACCTCTTGTCGCAAAAGCAGACCAAAATGGAGTCTCTGCTTATCGCTGTGCAGCAAGTGTTGTCTAAGGTGGATAAATGCCGCTTGTGTGGCAACTTGGATGCCTCCGTCCCTATATGCTCCATATGCAAGAATCATAACAGAGACCATCAATGCCTGTGCGTAGTGGAAAATATCTCAGATCTTTGGGCGATTGAAAGGACAAAAAGCTATAACGGTATGTATTTTGTGCTTGGCGGCGCTTTATCGGCAATTGATGGTGTTGGGCCGGGCGAGCTGCGGATAAACGTGTTAACTCAGCAGTGCAAAGATAACGGTTATGCTGAGGTAATTTTGGCGCTTAGCTCTACGTTGAACGGCCAAACGACTACTCATTATATAAGAGAGCATTTAACGCCGATTGTACCCAAAGTAACCGAACTGGCACGTGGCGTACCCATTGGTGGAGAGCTGGATTACCTCGACGACGGCACATTGATAACAGCGCTGATCGCTCGTTCCGGGTTCTAAGATTTGATTTTATAAAATTTGCTTATATTTTTATTAAAATGCTTGTTTTGTGTATCAAGACATGTTAGATTTGTAGCTAAGTTGTTAGGATTCATATTGGGATATTTAAAATGTTAAACAAAGATACTTTGTCAGTTTGGTTGATCGTATTTACATTAAGCGGCACAGTTACAGCAAATGCGCATGGCTCACATCAAAATACCAAGCAAATTGCCGGCACAAATATCAAAGACAGCAACTATCACAGCATAAGACAGGAAATCAGGAAAATTGAGCAAGCTGCTAAGCTGAAAGCTAACGACAATAAATCCGCATACGGACACAAATTTACTGATAATAAGAGGCACGAGTTTTTACATAAAATACGCAATCTAATGCATAAGCTACGTACGTCAACTGATCCGGAGGGTGCGGAGCTGCTTACAGCGCTTGAAATACTAGAATATAAAATCTCCAGTATACACACGCGTTTAGGCCGCAATCATTATCTTCCTAAAAAGAAGGCAGCCGCAGTGCCCTGACTATATGTTGGGTAATCGCTTGAACCGGCAGGCGGCATCTGTTAACCGACATATGTTGCTTGCTGTTTTTGTGTTTAATGAACATGAGATTAAGCGAATGATCCTACCGGCAAAGCCAACACAGTAGCCATCTTTTCACGGACCGTTTTTATTTTCATAATCGCCTTCGTGGAAATCTTTTTATAAAATTTGTTGGCGCGCCATAAAAAAACAGATCATATATAAGGATATAGTCAAAGTTATGTCGGATAGATATGGACTGGAAAAAGTTTCTAGACAAGATCTTTGCAGACGTCTTCAAGCTCATGGAGGAAACGCATGATTATATCAAATGGCAAGAGCCAATTGACGTTGAGGCATTAAAGTGTGAGGCTGACCGCGATTGTCTACAGTGCGAAACGGCCAAAATGTCGGTATATCTTATACAAATCATGGCCTGGTTACTTACGCGTCAATCGGCAATGGCTAATGGCAGCCGACTTGTTGAGCAATGTGAATTCGATAAGCCGGTACTGTTTTTGGTGGAAGCAGGCGTTGTTCCAAGGTTTATGCCTAAAAAGGCGCTCATGCTGTCAAGAAAGATTTTGGGCATGTACAACCGCGTCAATTGGTTGCACAAGATTGCGACCGCCGCCATGGTATACGATGTGTCAAAGCTCCAGCAATAGATTACAGCACTCAACAAACCCCCATTTCCTGGTTGTAAGAAATCCTGGGGGCTTTATTTGAGTATTAGGATACCGTTTACGATTAATAGTCCGGTAGTTAAAGATTTCATTAGCTCTATAGCAGATACGCTGGAAAACATCTAATACAAGCGCATGCATGAAATATTTGTCCCATATCTACCTCTTCAGTTGTTATCGAAAATCTTTGCAATATCTGCGTTGGTCAGCTATAGCCTTTTGATCGTATTCGAATCCAAATGCAGCAAACTTAATTAAAATATTTTCCAACCGCTTGTTCGAATTGATCAATAAACATTTCTTTTAAGTACAATACGCTGTTTTGCTCATAAAATAAAATCACTGCTTTTTTGTATTCCACTTCGTCCATGCTTCTGTACGAGATTGGGCAATAGTTGTTTGCAAGCAAAATAGAATTGGCTAAGATTCTTGATGTTCTCTTATTACCATCCTCAAATGGCTGAATATAAGAGATCATCAAAATTGTTACAAATGCCTTTTCAAAAGGATTTTGATGTAAATTTATGATTTTAGTTAATTCGGTCATAGAATCCTTAATCTGGTAAATATTGTCCAGAGGTTTATAGTCTGTTCCAACAATACCTACCGGTGATGATCTAAAACCAGTATTAACTCCTAATCCATCTATCAGCGTTCTGTGCAAATCTTCTATTTTTGAAAGCGTAACAAACCCATAGTAAGACGAATCCTGAAGGATATGATCCAGTGCGCGCTTGTGATTCAAAATCATGATAGATTCCTCTTTGCTATGACCGCTGGCTTCGACATTTTCTCGAATCAATCGCTCAGTATCCAGTAGAGAATACGTGTTCCCTTCAATACGAGAAGATTTCCAACTAAATTCTATGGTTAGCCGCTCAAATTCTTTCTTTAAGATTGTCGGAGTTATTTTCTTTATGTTACCAAGAAATTTCTCATTAAGAGACAAAATCCTGCGCAATTCATCGTCTGTGAACAATTGATTGAGATGATTGAAAACATCGAAAGAAAAGTTGTAATTTTTTAAAACGCGATCGTCGCAGTCATTTTGGAAATAATTGTCAACGTTAACGTACTCCAACAGTGGATTTAACAGACCGTACCTTACATTGCGAGCCCGTCCCTCTCTTTTTATAAATCCATTTTTGATGAGAAAATCGACGTCACGAATTATTGTTATTCTCGTGTAGTTTTCAGGAAAATACCCGGAAATGTTATCATGTATTTCGGAAGTCGAAACTGTTCTGTGCGAACTAATAAATTCTAGAATAGCCTCTTGTCTTTTGTTCATTTCTTAAAATTATCATATCATGTAGAGCCAATGTATTGTATCATTTTTGATACGATAAATGAAATATAATGATACGATGGCGGAGTACCAATAACTTCCAAAGGTTAACAAAAAAATAGAACTGCTGCTGCGGGCAGATTTGCTGCAAATTGTCGATGAATTGCCGGATGAGTATACTTTTATAACATGCTGTTTCGCGGAAGTTTTGGGAAGGGGTCGTTATTACATGAATAAATTCGGCGCTGATAAGGAAAACTTAATTTTGGCTGACAACAACGGTAAAAAATTGAATACGTCAGGATTTTCATTGAAAATGAAGCGTGGACGTCCATCTTACTTCGCAGAAACTCTTATCCCCCCCCCCCCTTTGCTCTTCGTCTAATGATGGCGCGGGATATAGCGCTTAAACAGCGCTTTTAGCTTGTCGGTTACTTCTTTTGAAAAAAAGGGGGCGTTCTTAGTTTCGAGAGTGTATAGATCATCGCGGGCCGCTCTGTACGCTTGCAGGGCGAAGGTGTCCACCCCCATAGCGGCGATTTCTCCTGCCATAGTCAGTATATCGCTTACTGTATGAACCCCTGGGGAAATTGTGGTGCGCGTCTCGTAGGCGATTTCAGAATTAAGCAGTAACGCTAGGCTTTTTTTGACTATCTCGCCGCTGCCGGCTTGCCCGGTTATCTTGTGGTAATCAGAGAACGTGGTTTTTATGTCCATCCCCACCCAATCAAGCATAGGAAGCACAACCCTGAAGGTTTCGTATTGAACGCCATTTGTGTGTAGGCCGACGCTGAGGCCAAGAGATTTTACCTGTTTAACGCCGTCTACAACCGCGGGCTGCATTAGAGGTTCGCCTCCGCTGAAAACAACAGCTTGGACCAAATGCTTTCGCGATTCAATTTTGGCGAAAACCTCCCCCCAAGGTATAGCGCTTTTGCTCACTGCTGATTGCAGATCGGCATTGTGACAGTAAGCGCATCGCCACATACACCCCTGACAAAAAACTACACAGGCTAGGCGATCCGGAAAATCAATGGTGGTTACCGGCAGAAACCCGCCTACGACCAGCTCATCCATACCTTTTTCTCAATAACACATGCGTTAATTTGCCAAAGCAATATAACATCAAACAACGACTTACGCTTCATGCAGAAGCTAACGCATGAATGGCAAGTAAATATATATTATCGGCTTTCTATAAAATCGTCGGCTTTGCGCGTTGGACTAGTCTTAAAATGGCTTGGCGGCTCGGCAAGCACATCGATGTAGTCGACTACTTGTATTCTACGGGCATGTAGACACATAGGGCCCTTGGTTTTCGCGCCGTACTTTATGTCGCCTGCTATTGGCCAACCCATTGCTTTACAATGAGCTCGCAATTGGTGTGTTCGCCCAGTTATCGGCTCCAAAGCCAGCCAGGTTTGGTCGTCGTTAATATGCCGTATGACCTTGAATTTTGTTAAAGCTTCAAGCCAATCTGATCTTTGATCCGGAACCATCAGTTCTTCACCGCCAACAAGCCTTTTGGCAAGCGGGATATTGATTATTCCCTGATGTTCTTTGGGCGCGCCTTCCACAATGGCCCAATATAGCTTGTTAACAGCTTTTTCTCTAAACAAACGAGTTAATACACGGGCGGATTCGCGGTTTGTGGCAATAATTAGGGCTCCTGATGTGGATTTGTCAAGTCTGTGCACAAGCTTCAACGATGTTTCGTGCACGTGGTTATAGCTTGCCAGCACATCATCAAGGCTAAGGCTGATTTTGCTGCCGGCCTGTACAGGTAGGCCGTTTGGTTTGTTTATTACCATCAAATCTTCATCTTTTAAAATTATTAAAGGATCCAGCTTCTGCGCCAAGTTTGGATCAATTTTCTTGCTTTCGATTGAGCGCGTTTCCGTCAGTGAAGCAGGCAAGCATATCAATTGACCGGCAACTAATCTGTCAGACGCGCGTGCTTTTCTGTTATCTACTTTGACTGCGCCTTTTCTTATAAGTTTCTGAATTACGCTAAACGGTAGGTCGAAATTCTCTTTCAGATATTTATCCAATCTGACGTCGGCGTTTTTGTCTTGGATAACTGCCTCATTCCAACGCACAAATGTTTTATTTGACAAAATTTTACTATTTTTTAACCAAAAATTGGCACTATGTAATTATAGTGCGGTAATTTAGTGAGGTCACTATGAAAAAATATCATAAATTCAGTATTATATTTTTGGCAGGAATAATGGTTGGATCGTCGGCACATTCGGCGCTGCTCTCGATTTATCCTGAATGCGAGGATGGCGGCTCGCTTTCCAAAAGCGGTTTATTGTCGGCAAGCCAGCAGTCCTCCAGAAGCCAGCTGACGGCGTCTTATACTCTGACGGCAGCAAGGGCTATAAACTTGCCTATAGCGTTTTCTTATGGGGAAAACGTACACGCCATAGCTCCCCGTATAAAACGGGCAGGCATATGGGACGTATTTATGCATAACGACGACATTGCCAATATGAATCGCCCTGTCGAGCTCGCTACGCAAGAATCTGCGGTTGGAAGACTTATCAGCGACATGGATTTTGTAAAATCTTCCGTGGGACTTAGCTTTACCCCCAAAGAAAGGGACGGTTTGATTAATACCGCCAGGAAATTCTGGCAAATGGGATATGACAAGATTGCCTTGGATCCGGAGACCGGCGCGCGACCATTGGAGCTTTTTAACCGTTGCATGCGTCTTGCGGATAACGGTCTGGAAGGATTTAGTTTTCTTACAGGCGCCCTGACAGACGCATCCGATCCACAAACCGGCGGATTATGTCTGCAAGGGTACACTGTAAGGCTGCTTGCAGGATTTAACTCACTTGCCTATAACCGGGCGCTAAAACTAAATCCACTACCTTAGGAAAGACTCTGCCTATGGTATTCTAAATTTGCGAGCCGGATATAGTTTATCACCGCACACCACCTCAACGTCATAAGGTAAAGCGCGTTGTAGCGCTGGTATTGTTATCAAGCGCGGATCGGACATAAACGTTATCCTGTGCAGTGAGCTACAACCACGAAAGACATAATCGACCCTTGTCAATTGCGAGTCGGGCTCAAAGACTACGGCGCTCAGCGCTCCACAATTCTCAAAACACCTTTCTCCGATCTCCTCTACACTAGGCGGAAAGCATATAGATCTCAGTGAAGAACAACCATTAAAAGCATCAGCTCCGATCTTCGTCAATTGCGATTCAGACTCAAAGGCTACGGCTTTCAGTTTTGCACAACCAGAGAAACACTCTCTTCCTAGAACACCTACACCGTGCGGAAGGCTTATAGATCCTAGTGAAAGGCAACGAGAAAAGGCGCTAGGTCCGACCTCTGTCAATTGCGAGCCGGGCGCAAACGTTACCCTGACCAGAGATCTACAACCAGCGAAACATCCTATTCCGAAACGCTCTACACTGGACGGAAGGTCTATAGATTCCAGTGAAGAACAATCAGAAAAGGCCTCACCTCCGATCGTTCTCAATTGCGAGCCGGGCGCAAAGTCTACGACATTCAGTGATTCACAATCAGAAAAACAGCTTCTTTCGAGAATCTCTACACTGGGCGAAATGCATATAGCTTCCAGTGAAGAACAATAGCGAAAAGCCTCACCTCCGATCACTCTCAATCGCGACGCAAACGTTATACTGACCAGAGAACTACAATTATAAAAACACCCGTCTTTAAGAAACTCTACACTAGACGGAAGATCTATAGATCTCAGTAAAGATCGACGAAAGGCATAACGTCCGATATTTGTCAATTGCGAGTCGGGCCCAAAGACTACGACTGATACGTCACGACCTTCGAAACACCGCTCAGTGAGCATCTTTACGCAATCCGGAATCGATACGGATGAAGGATCTCCGTCTATGACAAGACTTCCAGGAGCACGACTGCAATCTGCGGTTTCATCTCCGTCTCCTCGGTAAGCATCTCCCCCTGTTCTACGACTGCAATCTGCGATTTCAGTGGTAAGCAACGCAGTTACCGCCGTTGCCATCATCATAACGCTTTTCATAATTTCTCCTTTAATAACGGACAATGCTAAT
>JAIRYS010000019.1 GCA_031267535.1 Holosporales bacterium
AAAACCAGCATCAGCTTTTCCAGTGGCGCGATCATCGCAATACTTAACCCTTAACTCAGAGCAAAATCGCCTCTCAGTACTATTGCAAAAAAGAGGGCTAATCTCTCTCTCTCTCTCTAGCTCCAGCACGCTTTGCGCCTACCATGACTGTACCACCACGAAACGTTCTAACGAAGAATACAATATATGCTTATCCAATATTCTAGATGGATTATCAAGATGAAACTATAAAACTCAAACCGCCTTATGAACCTTCCACGATAGATGTATCCTGCCAATTTAACGCACATATAAATCTTGCTAAACACGCCTACAGCGGATAACTTGCAGGCATGGAACTGATAGAACAATACATTATCGCGATTAACGAGTGGATTTGGGGATGGCCGCTAATAACATTGCTGCTTGGGACAGGGGTTTATTTTTCCGTTAAACTTAAAACACTTACGTTCACCAACTTAAGGCTTGGCGTCAGATACGTTTTTGAGAAAGAAAACCACAGCCACAGCGGCGATATTTCAAGCTTTGCTGCGTTATGCACAGCGCTTTCAGCAACGCTTGGCACAGGTAATATTGTCGGCGTTGCCGTTTCCATAACTGTGGGCGGGCCTGGCGTGATATTTTGGCTTTGGGTTTCATCCTTGCTTTGTTTTTCCATTAAATATGCTGAAGGCGTGCTGGCCATAAAATACAGAACAACCGACCAATGCAAACAAGTTGCGGGCGGTCCCATGCATTACATAGAGGTTGGTTTAAAAAGTAGGTTGCTGGCAAAAATGTATGCTCTGTTTGGGGTTTTTGTCGCCATTCTTGGAATAGGGACATTAGCGCAAAGTAACTCTATAGTTGCAGCTGCAGGAACATTTGGAATTTCGTCGATCATTGCCATAACGCTGCTTAGCGCCGTGGTTGTTGCTGTAACCATAGGCGGGCTTAAGCGCATATCCCAAGTTGCCCAGCAGATTGTCCCAATCATGACCGTGATATATGTCGGCGCTGCAATTTTGATACTGTTGCTGCATGTTGATCAAATACCGCAAGCTTTTTGCCTGATATTTCAGGGAGCTTTTTCCCCTCAGGCGATTTTGGGCGGTAGCGCGGGGGTTACCGTGATAAGCGTGATACATATAGGAATCAGCCGAGGCATTTATGCTCACGAATCTGGCCTTGGAAGCTCGGCAATTGCTGTTGCTACAGCCAAAACAGACTCTCCTGTCAAGCAGGGCTTGATATCAATGGTCGGCGCATTTTTATCTGTCATCGTGTGTACTATGACAGGATTGGTTTTGCTTATAACAAACGCCGATACTGGACTTTTTAGCCTTGCAAGAAGCATAGACGGCAATCTGCTGACCTCATGCGCCTTTGTGGCTGGGCTTGGCATGGGTGAGTTTGGGAAATACATTGTCAGCCTTAGCATCATTTTTTTTGCATTTACTACAATCATAGGGTGGAACTTTTATGGAGAGAAATGCATCCAGTATCTACTAAACGATAAGTACGTGATTCCCTATAAAATCGTATTTGTATGTTGCTTAATCTCGGGGGCTTTTTTGAAGATCGATACGGTCTTTGTGATTGCAGATATAGTAATTGGCCTTATGATAATCCCAAATGTACTTGGAATTATTGGCTTAAGAAAAGAAGTCGTGAAGGAAAGCCTTCTTTCTTAGGCAGTTTCAGTGTCTTGCTTTTAGAAAATCGCGCGATGAGCCCCTTATTAAAGAGAAGGCAAGGCTGCTAAGCCGTCGTCATTCTTTCAAGCGTGGTTATATCGTATTGGCCTGAGATAACTTCTGGATTATCGATAATGCGCAAATGCAAAGGAATAATGGTTTTTACTCCGGAAATGACGTATTCGCTCAGCGCGCGTTTCAGCCTGGCCAAGCACCTTTTTCTGTTTACTTCATAAATAATAAGCTTAGCGGCCAAACTGTCATAATATGAAGGAATCTTATAACCGGAGTACAGATGACTGTCGATTCTAACCCCCGGACCACCTGGGGTGTGGTAACTGCTGACCAACCCAGGCGAAGGGGAAAAGGTGTCCGGGTCTTCTGCATTAATTCGACATTCTATAGCATGACCAGAAAACTTCACGTCTTGCTGAGAAAATGACAGCTTGTCATCTGCGGCAATCTTAATCTGCTCTTGCACTATGTCTATGCCGGTTATTTGCTCGGTTATTGGGTGTTCTACCTGAAGGCGAGTGTTCATTTCTATGAAATAAAAATGGCCGTCAGAGTACAAAAATTCAATCGTCCCAACGCCGCGGTATCCAAGCTGTTTAATTGAGTTAGCAGCCAACTTCCCGAGCTCAGCTCGTTGATCTGGCGTGATAACGGGGCTGGGCGATTCTTCAAAAATCTTTTGATGTCTGCGCTGCAATGAGCAATCTCGTTCACCAAGGTGTATAACATTGCCAAAATTATCAGCAATCACCTGAATCTCTATGTGCTTAGGGTGTGACAAGTATTTTTCTATATAGACCTCGCTGTTGCCAAAGGAAGCCTCAGCCTCGCTTTTGGCCATTTGAATAGCCTCAGCCAACTCGGATTCATTCTGCACGATTTTCATGCCACGACCACCGCCGCCGCTCGTCGCCTTAATCAGTATGGGATAGCCGATATTTCGAGCGATACTTTGCGCTTCGGATAGACTGGATACGCCGCCATCAGATCCCGGAACGACAGATATACCCAGCTTAGTCGCGATTTTCTTGGCCTTAACTTTATCGCCCATATCTGTAATGTGCTGAGGCGAAGGGCCGATGAAAACCAAGTTGTGATCCCTAACAATCTCGGCAAATTCGGCATTCTCACTTAAAAATCCAACGCCCGGATGTATAGCGTCAGAGTTAGTTATCGTCGCGGCGGTAATAATCGACGGTACGTTTAGATAGCTGTCTTTGCTTAGGGGCCCGCCTATACATACGCTTTCATCAGCCAAACGCACGTGCATAGAATCGGCGTCGACGGTAGAGTGCACCGCAACCGTATGAATGCCAATATCGCGACAAGCACGCATAACCCGAAGGGCAATCTCGCCGCGATTGGCAATCAGTATTTTTTTAAACATCAACTAAGCGAACCTAAACAATGATTATCAAAGGTTCATCGTACTCTACCGGCTGTCGGTCTTGTACCAAAACTTCCGTCACAGTCCCTGATTTTGGAGCTTTGATCATGTTCATAACCTTCATGGCCTCAATCACCAGCAAAGTTTGACCTTCGGAAACTGTCTCTCCAACTTTGACAAACGGATCTGCCCCAGGAGATGGCGCGACATAAACAACCCCTACCATGGGCGACCTAATGGCCTCCCCCTCATCCGCGTCTACTTCGCTGGGCTCTGCTGTTGGTTGAGCGGACTTTTTTGTTGCTGTGGAAGGGACAAATTGCGGTTGAATCTCTTGCGACAAAGGAATTGCTGCCGAAACAGCAGCGGGGGTAACCAACGCAGCACTAACCGCCTGTATATTCTTGGTAACCCTTATGCGAAGGCTATCAAGTTGATATTCGATTTCGGTCAGTCCTGTCTCTTTTAACAAGCCGGCAAGCGACCGAACTGCTTCGGCGTCAATTTGATCTTTTTTACTTTCCATACCTTTGAATTATATATGAAAAACAGAGAATCAGTCTATGGCTTAGCCTGCAGCGTAGGCGTGGCAACTTCTGGCTGACCAACGATTATGCAGGTTATTTTATCCGGATCGATCAATTTTTTATTAAACACGTTTTGGATATCTTGCAGGGTTAAACTTCTGACTTTATTTGGATACTCGTACAAGCAAGATAAAGATAGTTGAGCCACATGCAAGTTCATAAGATAAGCCGCAAGCGTTCTACAATTAGAAAACGCATTATAGAAATCTTTTAATAGCTGCCCTTTGGCTAAAGCAAGCTCCTCTTCTTCGATTCTTGAATTGTCTTTCTTACTTGCATCAAACCTAAGTTTATAAGCAACATCCTTTATCATGTTGACGACTGTATAGGCTGTTTTATTGGCGGTTTCCCCGATTCCCACAAGTACATTCGCATTAGCATAGTTTTTAATACTGGTCATGACATAGTAGACTAGTCCTTCGCTGTCGCGGATTTTTTTAGCAAGCCGAGAACACTGATACGGCCCGCCAAGTATTAAATTAGCCGCCTGATAAGCCACATAGTCCGGATGATTTGGAGGAATTCCATCCGTATAAAACGCGATTATCGATTGTTTTGTGTCGTTATGTACAATCTTTAAGTCGCTGGAGCATTTAGGGACAGCCCGCGCAAGCGTTTTACGTTTCCCGCCTGACGGTACATCAGCAAACAAGCGATC
Source organism: Holosporales bacterium (assembly GCA_031267535.1). GTDB lineage: Bacteria > Pseudomonadota > Alphaproteobacteria > UBA3830 > JAIRWN01 > JAIRWN01. Next base: position 4,324 of record JAIRYS010000019.1, read on the forward strand.
AACTAAGTTAACAGTCTCTTTGGCGTTAATGTTGCCGACCAACACCACAAATATGTTTTGGGCGTTAAGCGCCGATGACCAAAACTTTCTTAGTACGTTTCCACTTACACGCTTGTAAGTCTCGTCTGTCGGCAATCTTCCGTAAGGATGCTCGGGGAAAACAGATTCTCCAACTGCCCTTTTTGCCAGATATTTTGGATTTTCTATCAAGGACTTATACTCATCACACAGTTGATTAACTGCAATCTTAACTAATTTATTATCGAAAGTTGGATTGATTATTACGTCTTTTATTACGTCGACAGCTTTGGAAAGCGAGTCTTTAAAGGCCATAACTCTACAAAACATATCGTCGTCAGACGCCGCAAAAGAAAGCTCTACGCCCAGGTTAAGCAAACACTTTTTTAAGTCAATTTTGCTCAGCTTACCGGCGCCGTCGCATATGGTTCTGGTAAGAACTTCCATAAGCCCCTTTTTATCATCCGGCTCATACGCGCTGCCCAAGCCTGCAAATCTGATTTTTAAAGCAACAATTGGCGTTCGATGATCTTCATAAAGCCAAATTTTGATACCGCTCTTTGTCACAAGTTCTTGGACAGCTATGGCGGGGCGACTTTGAGCTTCTTGAGCTGGAGGCGCGTCTTCATTCGCACACACTGCCGAGGAAGCTAAAGCGCCAAGCACAACAAGCGCGTGTTTTTTTAATAAAACCATTGCGTACTATCTCCTTTCGTTAGCTGAAACTGCCGACAACTGCGAGTCTGGCCACATAACAACAATCGCCACTGGCGGACGCAACAAGCATTCCCTTGCGACTTGGTTAACAAAATCCACGGTTAACGTCTTCAGTATGTCTAAAATCTTTAAATAAGCGTCGTCTGCAAACATGGTCTCGAAATACCATCCGGCCGACATATAACCCTGCATTGCATACATGATGGATATAACTCGCCTGTTCCTGGCAAGGGCAAATTCCTCAGCCGTTAGGCCACTGAGGCATTTTTGCTTAACTGCTTCCAAAAGGCGCTTCTCAAGGATACGCATTTTAGTGTTGGTCGTCGGTGAAGCGCTGATTTCAATTCTGTAAGGATGCCTTAAATCCATCTCGGCTGACAAGCCTATTTCGGCTGCAACTTTATGTTTCTCAACCAATTCCTGATACAGCCAGCTTATATCATCCCCGGCGATTGTATTAAGAAATAATTCCAGCGCAATTGCCCGCCGCAAATCTTTCCCATAGCAGACATCCGGCTGCCAAGCCAGCGAGACAACGGGGTGTCCGAATTGATTACTGTACTTCTCAAGCCGCAGAAAGGTCTTGTTAGAGTAATGTTTGGCATTTTCTTCATCATAGGCTTTGCTGGGGGCTGCCGACCTCGGAATATCGCCGAAATATTTCTCGATTACCCGCGCCACTTGATCGAAAGACACGTCTCCAACGACGATGATCTTGGTGTTTTCGGTGCAATAATTGTTTCGTTTAAACAGCGTCGCGTCATCAAGGGTCAACCTACTGACTTCAGGCAGCCACCCGGCCAGGGGTCGCTGTAACGGAGTCCCAAGACATAAAGCATTCGACAAATAATTTGACAGTAACTCTCTAACCTGACGCTCGTACATGCGCGCTTCTTCCAGGACTACTCTGCGTTCGTTCAGCGCCTCTGCCGGAGGAACTGCGCTTTCCTTAAATCTGTTTGATTCGATATCTGCAAAAAGCTCTAAGTGTTCTTTAGGCCCATATTCCCAAAACACGGTACGATCCGGCGCAGTATATGCATTTATGGTTGCAGAATTTTTCAGTAAGTCGCCAAACAATTTTTCCTTTGGATATTTGGTGGTTCCTTTGAACATGAGGTGCTCAAGGTAATGAGCAACGCCGCTCTTGCCCGCAGGGTCGTCCATACCGCCCGACATTACGCATACGGAAAAGTACACCATAGGGGCAAAATGATTCTCAAAAACCAGCAACTCTATACCGTTTGCCAGCTTAGTTTTTTTGGCTTTCTTGGGGTCTAGGTCAGAAAAGTTTAATTGAAGATTTTGATCGGCTTTAGTCTTATCGGCCGCGGGCTTCTGCGCATTACACCGGCAACCACAGATTTGACAAATAACCAGAAGAAAGCAGAAAAATCCCCTAATCATTCTTCACCTCGTTTCAAATAACATCTAGATACTTAAAAAGCAATCCGGCCGCGGTATATACGCATTTACCTAGACGACCTGCGCTTCTTCGTGTTCTTTTTTGGAAGAATCTCTTCACCATTTTCCGGTGTGGGGCAATCATAAGCGTCAGGAGGAACTATCAGCGCATTGTCTTTAATCTGATAGACATTGGTTGCCCGGATTCCCATTTTTTCAAAAGCCTTACAGCCGCTTAATAGAAAGACAACACAAAGCAAAAACACCCTTAAAATCATATTATTCCTACACTGACAAACTGTAATTATCCTGGCCTTAGTTCGACCAAATAACTTAAACGAAAGGTATCTCAACGATCTTTTCTTTGCAACCTAGATGTTTTGTGTCATAAAATGCAGGTGGGCGAGAAGGTTGGGTGATTGCTGCAGTTTTATGCAGAGGAAAGTCCGGGCTCCACAAAAGCAAGGCGCCAGATAACGTCTGGCGAGGGTGACCTCAGAGAAAGTGCCACAGAAAATATACCGCCGAGTTTGCGCTCGGTAAGGGTGAAAAGGCGGAGTAAGAGCCCACCACGCCGTTGGTAACAACGGCGGTAAGGCAAACCTCGCCTGGAGCAAGACCAAATAGGGACATGTGTCAGTTTTGACGTGCGAGCTTTTGCGCATATCATGTCCGGGTTGGTTGCTAAAGCCAGGCGGCGACGCTTGGCGCAGATGAATAATTACCGTCGCATAGCTTTTAAAAAGCAATGCGCTACAGAACCCGGCTTACAGACTTTCTTGCCACCAAGATTTTTTAAAAGGCGCTTTATGCGTAAGGTCGTCTGTTTATTGTTTTTGTGTGCGCCTTATTGCTGGTGCGCGACCAATGGCGTTGGCTTTGATTATATGAGTCTACGTTCGCAGAGCGTTAACATGCGGGTCGGGCCGGGAAAACAGTACCCGATAATATGGCATTATAACATCATTAAGCTGCCCGTGTTGGTTTTAGCTCGCCTTAACGACTGGGTTAAAATACGCGATCATGAAAAGGCGGAGGGCTGGGTTCATAAGAACTTTCTAAGTTCAAGGAGGACTGTAATTACCGTGCCTAAGATTACGATGATGTATAAAGCGCCTAATGCTGATTCTCCAGTTATCGCAAAGCTTGAGAAAGACGTCATCTGCGAAATGATCTCGGCGAAAGACAGCTGGGTTAGGATCGGCGTTAACGGCCTAAAAGGATGGGCGAATCTGCGTTCTTTGTGGGGATGTTGCAGCAAATGAGCATGAAGAAAATCTGCATTGTGACCTCTACAAGGGCTGAATATGGAATCATGTCGAATTTAATCGACAGGATTTCACGCGACGATGATCTGGATTTGCAGCTGGTAGCGACGGGAACTCACTTATCCGAACGGTTCGGTTACACTTGTTCAGAAATCACAACTGCTATTACCAAGAAAATAGACATTTGCATCGAGAAAAAGCCCGCATACGCTATGTCCGTTGCTGTTGAAAAATTTTATGAAGCTTTTGGCGAGCTGAAGCCTGACGTGCTTGTTGTTCTGGGGGATAGGTACGAGATAATGGCTGTGGCCATTGCCGCTATGCTAAGCAAGCTGCCAATAGCGCACATTAGCGGAGGCGAATCTACCTTTGGAATAATGGACGAAGAGATTCGCCACTGTATCACTAAGATGAGCCATTTACATTTTACGATTTGCGAGGAGTATAGAAACCGCGTAATCCAATTAGGCGAGAATCCGGAATATGTTTTTAACGTTGGTTCTCTTGGCGTTGAAAACATCAAAAACACAAAATTGCTTTCCAAAGACGAATTAGAAGAACAGTTAAATTTTAAATTTGGACCCAAAAATCTGCTGGTTACTTTTCATCCCATGACTTTAGAGTATAATTATGGCCAAGCTGAACAATTTCAAATATTACTGGGCGCTTTGTCTGAGCTGAAGAACACAAAGATCATTTTCACAAAACCCAACTCCGATGATGGAAACGAAGAAATATTTAGTTTAATAGACGAGTATGCATCGCTTCATGAAAATGCAACAGCTTTTAAGTCTTTGGGTCAGTTGCGATATTTTTCTACTCTGCAGTTTGTTGACGCTGTTGTCGGCAATTCTTCCAGCGGGATAGTAGAAGCGCCAAGTTTCAAAATAGGAACAATTAATATTAGCGACAGACAGCAAGGTAGGATACAGTCCGAATCCATCATTAACTGTGAAAACACTAAAGAAGAAATCCTAAGCGCCATACAAAAGCTATACTCGACTGAATTTCAGCAAATGCTTAAAACAGTGCGTAATTTTTATGAAGGAAACGACACGGCAAACAATATCATAAAAAAACTCAAAGAGGTTGACGTGAGTAAGCTGTTGAAGAAAGTGTTTTTTGATTTGCGCGCTAAATGAGGATTGTATTTATTGGGGCGGTTGAGTTCTCTGCTCGGATGCTAGCCAAACTTATCGCTATAAAAGCAGAGGTCGTTGGAGTTGTTACCAAAGATAGATCGAAGTTTAATTCTGATTTTTGTGATCTTACTCCGCTGTGCGACAAGGCAAACATTCCTTACAGATTTGCGGTTGATATTAATACTAGAGAAACGACCGATTGGATAAAATCGTTGAATCCGGATGTTATTTTCTGTTTCGGCTGGTCTAATTTAATAAAGCAAGAGTTACTCAACTTAACAGAAATCGGCGTGATTGGCTTTCATCCAACCAATCTTCCCCAAAATAGAGGAAGGCATCCCATAATCTGGACGTTAGTCTTAGGATTAAGCAAGACAGCTTCAACCTTTTTTATAATGGATGATGGCGTGGATAGCGGCGATATCTTGAGCCAGATACCAATAAATGTCTCTTATGAAGATAACGCTAGAAGCTTATACAACAAAATTGCAAGCACGGCCGAATCTCAGTTAGAGCAATTGTGCGATGAGTTAAAATATCGTAAACTCACACGATTTAAGCAGAACGACAGGCAGGCTAATTATTGGAGGAAAAGAGACGAGCATGACGGCTTGATTCGTTTTAATATGTCCTCAATGGCAATTTATAATCTCGTCAGAGCCCTGTCAAAGCCATATGTTGGCGCGCATTTGATTTATAATTCAAAAAAAGTGATAGTTTGGAAAATTAATGAAATGCCTTGCGAAGCGAATAATATCGAGTTTGGCAAGATTTTGGCAGTATCTGACAATTCAATCGATGTCAAATGCTATGATGGTGGTATTAGGATATTGAAGCACGAATTTAAGACTTTGCCTAAAGTTGGAGAATACATATGAATGCAGTGGTGATTGCGCCTCATCCGGATGACGAGAGCTTGGGCATAGGCGGAACAATTCTTCGGCACAAAAGCGAAAAAGACAAAGTCAGCTGTATTTTTATGACCCGTGCTATCCCAAAAGCAGTTGTACTCGGGGGGGGGGGGGGGGGCGGGGGGGGCGGGGGGGGGGC
>JAIRYS010000028.1 GCA_031267535.1 Holosporales bacterium
GAACCTCATACATAACCAATGACAAAGCTTTGCGTGCGTTTATCAGATATGGCGAGGATATACCTATAAACACGTCTTCTCCCCGTATGATCTCTATGCGCTGACCATGTGATGCGAATGACCCTTCGAAAATACGCACCGCATCGTACCGGTTTGGCAAAGACAGTTCTTGCACGCTTCCATCAGCAAATCTGCCTAAGATCTTTTCTGGGATTGCAGAATTTGTCTGAAATACAATCGCGATCAAAGTCGCAGAAAAAAACCGATTTCATCATTTTAATTCTTTCAATATAAATAGTCGATTATTATGACAATTTATCAATTTATTGTCAAGTAAAATAACCTATATTAGTTAAAAAGCAAATCAATGGCGGCCGTCGCTTACATTTTCCTTGTCATATGCTGCGCCAGCCTTTATCATGGGCTTGTTTGACGTAACCTTAGAAATTCGTTCATAAAAGACTACAGGAAAGCGGCTTGCTGATCAAAACTCTGACTTCCTCTGATAATCACAGGGTAATGAACCGCCTGTGTGCCGAGCACATTAAGCCAAACATCTCGGTCTTGATGTGGGCTGTGCTTGGCATGACGATCGCAGCAGGCAGCACCGGTATGCTGACCTATATCATTCAGCGGGTGATTGATGACGTGATTGTACATTTACGTATTGAGAAGCTGGTCAAAATCGCCGTTGCCTCCGCCGTAATATCCATTATGAAGGGGATGGGAGATTTTGTTAAAGATTTGGCATTAGCAAACCTTGGTCAGAAAATGGTTATCGGCTTTCAGATGCAGGGATTTCGCACTTTGGTAAATGCTGATTTGGAAGTTTTCTATAAAAACAACACAGGCGATCTGGTTTTTCGTTTGACCAACGACATTACGGCTTTGCGCAACGTGGTTACGACAGTGTTTACCAACCTTGGCAAAGATTTGGTAACGCTGATTTTTCTTGTAGGACTTGCTTTTTATAAAGACTTTAAATTGGCGCTGATAGGTTTTGTGGGCTTTCCTCTGATACTATTTCCGATATTGCGTATAGGTAGGCTTGTCAGAAATTTTGCCGCCAGATCCCAGGACGATATGGGAAGTTGGTCTGCGTTTTTGATCCAGACGCTTCAGGGTATGCGTCTTATAAAGGCTTATGGTCTGGAGCAGATTGAGACGTCATTTGCTGTTGATATATCGCAAAAAATCCGCAAAACCATCATTAAGTCCGCTAGGTTCAAAGCTTTTGTGCACCCTATCATGGAGACTTTGATCGGCATAGCAACCGCGGTGGTTATATTTACAGGGGGCATGTACGTAATAAGCGGACAACAGTCTGCCGGAACCCTTCTTAGTTTTGTTGGGGCGTTACTTTTGGCATACAGACCCCTTAAAAACTTGGCTGAGCTGAACAACAATATTCAAGAAAGCCTGGCGTCTGCACACAGGTTGTACGATCTACTTGATATCAAGCCGGCGATAATCGATGCGCCGAATGCAAAAAATCTTGGGGAAGTTGAAGGAGAACTGGCTTTTGACGATGTCAGTTTTTCTTATCCAAATGGTAATACGGCTTTACGCCATGTTTCTTTCAGAATAGAAAAGAGCAGTAAGGTCGCGATAGTAGGCACAAGCGGAGCTGGGAAAAGTTCTTTAGTCAACTTGATTCCACGTTTTTACAACTGCTCGCAGGGCAGAATACTGATAGACGGCGTCGATATAAGCGAATTAAAGCTGACATCCCTGCGCAAGCAGATAGCCTTGGTAAGCCAGGATAACATTCTTTTTAATTCCAGTATTCGTGACAACATCGCCTATGGGCGGCCTTCCTGCGGCTTCAGCGAGATACTGAAGGTCGCGGATATGGCCGCGGCCACTGATTTCATCCAGGCTTTACCTCAGGGATTCGACACGATTGTAGGTGAAAATGGGGCAACCCTTTCAGGCGGTCAGCGCCAAAGGATTGCAATTGCAAGGGCGCTTATAAAAGATGCGCCAATATTGCTTTTAGACGAAGCGACAAGTTCGTTGGATTCTGAATCAGAGCGGCAGGTGCAATCGGCCATTAGTACCCTCATGCAAGGCAGAACTACGCTGGTTGTGGCACACAGATTGTCTACTATACTTGACGCCGACAGAATTTTGGTTCTTGATAAAGGCAAAATTGTAGAGTCCGGATCACACAACAATCTTATGAAATTAAAAGGGATTTATGCCGGCCTTTACAGCGCTCAGACTTTTTACAGCTAGATAAGATTATGTTGTTGCTTTTGTATAGATGTTTGACGTCGCTTTTGTCACCGCTTCTTTGGCTCTATTCGCGGGTAAGGTCGCATAAGCACGACGATCTGGATAAACGGATTAAGAATCATTGCGGTATCGCGACCGTCGCTCGTCCAAGCGGTCAGCTGATTTGGATGCACGCAGCAAGCGTAGGAGAAACGCTGAGTGCGATCACCCTTTTTAAGCATTTTAAGAAAATTGGGATGGTCTCTAGGGCGCTGCTAACTACAAGCACCAGTACGGCAAGTCATCTTTTAGACTCGCTTAACCGCACCGATTCTGTACTAAGCGATTGTTGTATACATCAATATGCGCCGCTGGATGTGTATCGCTGGTGCAAGCGGTTTATAAAGTATTGGCGCCCTGATTGCTCTTTGTTTCTTGAATCCGAGCTTTGGCCAAACCTCATAAGGGCGACGTATTGCGGCAAGATAAAGCTAGGGCTTGTAAACGCAAGAATATCGGATAAAGGGGCTAAAACCTGGAATGCTTTCCCGAAAACAATCGCCAAGATTCTACGGCGATTTTCTGTAGTCGTTGCTCAATCAGAGTACGACCGCAAAAAGATTCAAAACCTTATAAACAGGCAGGTGCTTTATTTTGGCAATTTAAAGCATGCTTCAGACAGCCTTCCGGTGAACAAAGAAACATTTGATCAAATAAAATTAGAAATTTCTGACAAAGTTGTATTTATTGCGGCCAGTACGCATTTTGGAGAGGAAGAGATCATAATATCTGCCTGTAAGCGCTTGAGGCAGAAACATGCCGTCTTCACTATTCTTGCGCCTCGTCATCCTAAACGAAGCGGCGAGATTGAGGCCATGTGCATTGAAGCCGGAATAAAATGCCTACGCAGATCGCAAGTCGGCGATAAAATAAGCGCCGATACAGAGCTTTACCTGATCGACACTATAGGAGAACTTGGGACTTTTTATGCTCTGGCCGATATTGCCTTGGTTGGCGGTTCTCTTATACCTCGTGGAGGGCATAATATGCTTGAACCGGCTAAGCTGGGGTGTTCGGTTATGTATGGGCCTTATATGCACCATTTCAAAGAGCTTGATCAGGTGTTCCGCAGCGCATCCGCATCTATTGTTGTAAGCGATGCTGACGAGCTGGTAAATCGCCTCATCGAACAGATTGAAGATAAAAACAAGCTTGCGTTGATGCAGGAGGCCGCTTATAAAATTGCTGCCTCGCAAAATCAAATCCTCGAGAAAGTCACTGAGGCTTTGCAAATCGTCCTTTCGCCGAAGTAGCTCAGTTGGTAGAGCGGCTGATTCGTAATCAGTAGGTCGGAGGTTCGAATCCTCTCTTCGGCACCAATGAAATCATGGGGGCTGTGGAAAAGAACGGGCTATTAAGTCTAAGGCTTGAAATTCTAAACAAACAACAAACCATTAACTGAACCGACATGCAGTCAGCCATTCAGCCACTTTAAAATTCGCGGCCGCCAATCTACTCAGCGACGCAGGCCTAAATCGCTTACCAGTTCTTGATAACGAGGAGTATTCTTACGCTTCAAAAAATCAAGCAAACTGCGTCGTTTGCTTACCATCTGAAGCAGTCCGCGCCTTGAATGAAAATCTTTTCTGTGTAGATCGAGGTGATCGCCTAAATTGTTAATCCGGTCGGTCAATAAAATAACCTGAACAGCTGTTGAGCCAGTGTCATTTTTCCCTTCGGAGAATTTTCCCAGTAAAATCTGCTTATCTATTGTCGACATCTTAAACCCTTAAAAAACCAATCATTTTTTCGGCTTTCCTTCAAAAATGTTCCCAAACAATCCAACAAATAAGTTGTTTGGAACAGCACATAACATCCAGCCGAATCCGACTGATATGCCAGGATGTCGCCCAGCACGCAATCAATCAGAGCTCGATGAGTATGCGCCAAACTCAATAACTTTTCCAGCGTTTTATTTGCAAATCATCAGGAAGCGTTTGCTTTATTGCTTTACATTTTTCCCTTGTGTTTATGGCCGTTTGCTCATAGCATTCATCCTACTCAAATTAAGGTGATTAAAAATGCAACAGAAAGCCACAAACAGAAGCGAAGCTTTAGCTTGGTTTATGTGGGGAACGGTATGCTTATATTTCCTGTATCAATTTTTTGTGCGAGTCGCGCCAACGGTACTTGATAGAGAGTTGATGGTATACTTCTCGCTAACAGCGCCTTCTTTTGGCACGCTTTGTGGATATTATTACTTTTCATATGCTTTGCTTCAGTTGCCGGTAGGGCTTATAGTAGACAAATATGGACCGCGTTGCGTTTCGGCGATTGCTTGCGTAACTTGTGGCCTAGGTTCTTGGCTGTTTGTGTGCTGTCAGGATTACGCCGTTGCTGCTGTAGGCAGAATTTTGGCCGGGGTAGGGTCGGCTGCCGCTTTTATTGCTGCAATAAAAATTGGGCTAAACTGGTTCAAAAAACTCGATAAGGCTTTTGTCAACAACTTAACTATTACGATCGGCACGCTTGGTGCGTGCGCAGGGGCGCCACTGTTTGCATACGCAAAGCAATTTGTCGATTGGCGAGAGATCTTGGTCCTGATTTCTGTCTTCGGTGTTATTCTGGGTATTGTCATATTTGCGTTTGTTAGGAACTATCCCAAGGGCGAAAATCACGTCGATACGCCGCATAAAGAAAACATTTCAATTTGGGAAGGCTTAAAACTAATTATGAAAAGCGGCCAATGCTGGCTGGCATACCTTTATATTTTGTTTTTATACGCGCCTTTAAGTGGGTTTGCCGATATGTGGGGAGTGCCTTTCATTAAGGCGATTTATGGTATTGATGTCGTTAAAGCGTCTTCGATAAGCAACATGATGTATGTCGGCACAATTATTGGCGGGCCGTTATTTGCCTGGTTTTCTACAGCAAGGAAGGGACGAAAGATTTGCCTGTGGACAGGGACGATTATAAGCGCCGTGTCATTTACCGCAGCAGTATTTATCCCCGGAATCAGTTGCTTTATGTTCGCGCTTTGCATGTTTTTCGTTGGATTCGGTTCAGTAGGCGGGTTTACTGTCTACACAGTAGCAGTAGAGATAATGCCGCCTGCTGTCAGCGGGACTATAACAGGCGTCGTGAATATGTTCAGCATGGTCAGCGGAGTAATACTGCAGCCGTTCTTAGGTTGGATAATAAAGCAAACGTGGGACGGTACGATAATCGACGGTTTGCCGGTCTATAGCGCCTACTCATATACAGTGGCGACAAGTGTTGTAATAATATGTTTGTTTATAAGCTTAGCTTTTATCCCCTTTTTTAAGGAATCATTCCCCGGCAAGCAAACGGCGAAATAGCCTTAATAGCTTTGAAAAATTGATTACTTGCTTGATTGTCTGGCGCGTCTGTTTGATTTAGATGCTTACGGTATGTTAATAGATGCAGCGGAGAAATTAAGGTTGTCGGCGAGGGGGTATTATCGTGTTATTCGCGTTGCCAGGACTATAGCAGACTTGGAACAAAGCCAATCCGTATCTCGTCAACATGTCTGTGAAGCT
>JAIRYS010000016.1 GCA_031267535.1 Holosporales bacterium
CGGCGTCTGTGTTCTGCTTATCAGCTAAATAAAAATCCCTCACAGAATCTCAATAAACCCGCTGGTGGGCACAGTAGGATCCGAACCTACGACCTCTACGATGTCAACGTAGCGCTCTACCACTGAGCTATGTGCCCATAAACACCGCCTTGATGTTGCCTCAATTGCCGGATTTTCACAACTCAAAAGATGTGAAGACCTTCCATAATTAGATTTTGAAAATTTGCCGCAGGGGTTATAATCGCGGGCGATATTTGGGAACAAACAATGATAGCTAGGTTTTTTATCATATTATTGCTTATTGTGTCGCAGGTGAACGCAGAGCAAAGCGCAAGGCTAATCGAGACTAGGCTGGCGGATATGGAGGACATTTTGCGCCAGCTTACCGGTGTTGTTGAGCAGATTCAGCATACCCTGGACAGACAAATCAATGAAAATGGCAAATTGCATCAAGATATAACCATTAGATTCGATGAGCTGAAAACTTCGTTGCAAGAGCTTGGCGAATCATTGAAGAAGCTGCCTCAGCCTGCCGCAGCAAAAAAAGGCGATAAAGCAGACAACGCAAAAACACCATTAAAAACCGATAAACCAATTAAATCCACAAGTGAAGAGGTAAAAGAGATAAAAGCTTTGATGGCGCAAGGGTCGTATAAAACCGCACAAACTCGGGCTAAGCAGTATATTGCTCGGATTGGAGACGCCTCTCCAGAATCTCAGGCAGTATGCTATTGGCTCGGGGAAGCTTGTTATGCGGGTAAAGATTATGGAGAAGCGTCTTTGGCATACGTTAAGGGATATAAAATCAACCCTAAAAGTTCTCAAGCTCCAGAATTGCTTTATAAATTGTCTAAAACTCTGATCGCCATAGGTAAAAAGAAAGACGCCCAAATAACTCTTGAGAAGCTGCTTACGGACTATAAGGACTTATCGCCTCGGCTTAAAAAATTGGCTGAACAAGAAAAGTCGAAACTGGCCTCGAAAAGCAATTAATGCCGCATATGTCATCTGAGCTGGAAAAGAAGTTCGCATCTAATATGAATCGGCTTTTGTCCACGGGCGATCTGTGTGACGTAAAGGGGAAAGTTTTTGTTTCGGCGCTGTCTGGCGGCCCTGACAGTACGTCTTTGGCCATTTTAGCCGATCAATGGATACATGCTAACGGGGGCAAACTTTTTACCGTTACAGTTGATCATGCTTTGCGGCAGGAGTCAGCTGAAGAAGCCAAGACTGTTGGAAGCTGGATGAAAGAGCGAAACATCGACCACCGCATTATAAAATGGGACCATGGCGCCATCCCATGCGGGCGCAAGCAGGTATATGCCAGGCAAGCCAGGTATGACCTTATATTTGATTTTTGTAGTGAGGTTGGCGCAGATTATTTGTTAGTTGCACATACCCTCGACGATCAGCTCGAGACTCATCTTATACGTCAAGAATCGCACAGTGGAGATTATGGATTGGCGGGAATGAGCGCTTCAATAAAGTTACCTGCTGGCGATGTTGTACTAGCTAGGCCGTTGCTTAATGTTTACAAGAAAGAGCTAATAGAATATTTGATCGCTGAGGGACAAAAATGGGTTGAGGACCCCAGCAACTTGGATCAAAGGTATAAAAGAGTCCGCGTGCGAACGGCATTGGCTAGGAACGCTGATAAAGCCGCAATCTTTAGAAGAATTCTAGAGCTGGGTAGGGCTAGGCAAGAGTTGGACCGCCTTGTTAATAATTTTATTGAGGGTCTGGTTGAGGTTAACAGATTTGGCTATGCGATTTTTCCCGCTGATAAATTTCATGAGCTTTCGCATCAGATGCAAAGACGTACAATGAAAAGGCTTTTATGGTCCCTTGGTGGAAAACAGTATCCTGCATCGGACGATCGGCTTATCTCGACAATTGAACAAATGCAGCGCTTACCTGCCGGAAAGAAGATTAATTTTTCAGGTTGCTTGTTGGCTAAAAGAAAAGACTGCTTTCATATCATGCGAGAGCTACGCGGAATCGACAACGCAAAGACTGCGCAAAAGGCATTTTGGGATCGAAGATTTTTTGTGCCCTCTGGTAACATTTCAGGTATTATGCGTGCTGGACTTGAAAAAGCAGCAAAGCTTAGAGATTTTTACGAGAATGATTCAATGTTGGTTGAAGGATTTGGCTCTATACCTGTTACCAAAAAAGATCGCCGCCCTCTTTTATTGAATGCGGCTGAATCAGACATGGCCGTCTTCCGGCCTCTGGTTAATCTTACAGATGAGTTTGTGTATTTAAGCTGAGTGATTGTTAATTGAATCCACGTTGTTTTTATTCAATTTTTCTATACAGAGGCAGTTTATTTTTCACGATGACTCACAAGTTTGATAAAAATATCAGTTGGACAGATCTGAATAGGATATAAGAGGCATTGGTGACTAAGTCTGCATGTCATGTTTGTGTTGTAAAGGGCGGGACTTCATCTGAAAGAGAAGTTTCGCTTACCTCTGGCGCTTGTTATGCAGCTGCGCTCAGGCGTCAAGGTTACAAAGTAACAGAGATTGACTTCACCAAAGACGCCTATCTTTTTATAGAGCAGCTCAGGGCTTGTAACCCTCAGGTTGTGGTAAATGCGCTTCATGGCGTTTTAGGAGAGGATGGCTGTGTGCAAGGTTTGCTGAGCGTCTTGGGTATCCCCTACACCCATTCTGGCGTATTGCCGTCGGCGGTTGCCATGAACAAGCAGGTGACTAAAAATATTCTGGAGTCAGTTGGCCTGGCCTGCCCGGATGGGTTTTTGCTTAAAGTGGACGAGCTTTTGAAACAGGATCCATTTGTTCGTCCTTTCATTATAAAGCCTAATACAGAAGGATCTTCGGTAGGAGTACACATAATCCACCGAGACACTGATCTGGCGGCCATCATGAAAAATTGGCCTTTTAGTGAAGTTTTGGTTGAGCGCTATGTTCCAGGTAGAGAATTAACCGTTGGAGTGATGGGCAATAAACCGCTGGCTGTTACTGAGATTATCCCGCTGAAAGCCGAGTTTTATAATTACAAAGCCAAGTACACTAATGATGTGGCAAAGCATTTGTTGCCGGCGCCAGTGCATGAGTTGGTTTATGAAAACGCTATGAATATGGCGTCTCAAGCGGTTAAAACTCTTGGCTGCGAAGGTATATCTAGAGTTGATTTTCGCTATAACGACACAAAGGGAGAGCCTGGAGATTTGTACATTCTAGAAGTCAATACTCAGCCTGGCGCTACAGAGTTGTCTCTTGTGCCAGAGCAGGCGAAGTACGTTGGAATCAGCTTAGGGCAGTTGGTTGATTGGATGGTAAAGCAGGCGTGTCCAAATCTTTAGGGGCCGGCAAGCATCGTAAATCGCGCAACTACTTCCTGACGTTGCGTCTTCTTAAATGGAGCCTAATTGTCGGTTTGTTGTTGTGTGTATTTCTTTTGGATTGGCCCAGTCGTCTGAAAAGGCTGTCTGAGACGGTTGGCCTGTCATTCAAAACACTGGACGTCAGCATCGTTACTTCCGAAAGCCGCTGTCAAGAGCCGGATCCTGCATACGAAAACGCCGTAAGAGGCATTCTTGATCTAAAAAAAAGCGCTTTGTTCTGTATTGATCTAAAAGAAAAGCAACGTTTGTTAGAAGATAAACTGCCCTGGATTAAAACTGTTGTCATCGCAAGACGACTGCCCGATACGATTAGGGTTCACATAATCAAACGCATGCCAACAGCTAGGTGGCAACATAACTACAGATGCTATCTTGTCGACGAAGACGGCGTGGTACTAAGCGATGATAATGAAGCCTGTAAAGCAAGGGCTGACTTGCCTTTAGTCATTGGCGAGGGGGGGCCGATGGAAGCTCAGACGCTTTTTGATGAGTTACGTCTTTATCCAGAGTTATCGCAAAGGATTATATCATCTGCGCGAGTGGGTCGTCGCAGGTGGGATATTTATACTAAACAAACTAAGATTATGTTGCCTGAAGGTAAGCTAAAGGCGGCGCTGGCAAAGCTAAACGACCTGCATAAAAGTTTATCCATTTTGGACTGCGACATATCAGTTATTGACATGAGGATCGCCGGTAGGTACGTGATAAAAGGCAATCAGGCAAAAGCCCTGCTTGAAAAAACAAAGATCTCTGGTAAAGAAATCTAAATATGGAAAACAGGTGGTTTAAAGACAGGCCTATCGCGGTTTTGGATATAGGCAGCACCAAAGTTTGCTGTGCCATTGCAAATCTATCCAGCGATGGCGGCGACTTTAATATAGCCGGATATGGTCAGTGCTTATGCAAAGGGGTGAAGTCTGGCCTTATAACGGACCTAAACGCTGTTGAAAATGCGATAACTAAAGCGGTTGACCTTGCCGAAAGTAACGCTAGGGTAGCTGTTAATTCCGCCGTAGTTAGCGTTTCCAGTCATAAGGTTTTTGCGGAGGCATACAAAGCTTCGCTGGAAGTTCAGGGGAATACAATAACCCACCAAGACGTGCTTAAAGTGATTGCGTGTGCTCGCCCTGATTTGCGCAGCGAAGGATTAGAGATAATTCATGTGATTCCTGTTGAATACAGCGTTGACGGCAATGTCGGCATAAACGACCCCGTTGGCATGGCTGGACGGCAATTGGGCGTTCAGCTGCATGTCATTGCCATTCCTAAGTTAGCGCTGAACAATTTGCTACTTAGCGTTTCTAGGTGCCATATAAAGGTCGATGGAGTTTTCTTGGCCCCCTATGCCGCTTCAATCGCCGTAGCCAATGACGAGGATATAAATCTGGGGACAACGGTCATTGTGTTTGGCGGGGGAACCTCGTCTTTCGCGACTTTTTATAAAGGCGCATTGGTGTGTGTGGAAACCTTACCTGTAGGGGTAGCGCACATTACAAACGATCTGTCGTACGGACTCAAGACTTCTTATGAAAATGCCGAGAGATTAAAGACCCTTTACGGATCGGCGGTCGCTTCTGCCGTTGATGTTAAAGAGATGATATTGGCTCCGCTAAATGAGCAAGGCGACAACATTACCCTACAGCAAGTACCGAGGTCTGAGCTTATTAAAATCATCGTTCCCCGTGTGGACGAGATTCTGGATAGAATAAAAAGTCGTTTTGATGCGAAGCCTTATTTAGATACGATAACAAGGAAAATCATCTTAACCGGAGGCGGCTGCCAGTTGCCGGGCCTTAAGAATCTTGTAGCTGACAGATTTGGTAAACCGGTATTTATAGGGACAGCCGATCATATAAAAACATCTTCTGTTGAGCTTAAATCAGACTTTACTACTGCCGCTGGGCTGATGATGTTCGCTCGCTTTAAGTTGGCTGATACCGGCGTAAATAATGAGGTTGATCAGACCAAACCCACCCCTTCCAAGGGTTTTTGGACAACCGTATCGAACTGGATTATAAAGAACCTTTGACATACCTGCGTGATACCTGGCGGTTAGTAAGTCATTGTCGCATGTTGCAAGCTATTTCAGAACCTCTCGTTTGCCGATGTGATTGGGCTTGCTGACAACGCCTTCTTTCTCCATACGTTCGATCATCCTAGCTGAGCGATTGTATCCTATTTGCAAGCAGCGCTGGATGAAGCTTGTCGTCGCCCGACCTTCGCGCAGAACTATCTCTAAGGCCTGGTCATATAACGGATCAGCCTGAGCAAAGGAAAACCCGCCAAACTCAACATCATCATCGATATCTTCCTCGGGATCGCGAGTAATTTCCTCCATATAATCAGGCGGGCCGAACTGTTTGAGGTACTGAACCACTTTTTCAACTTCTTGATCGCTGACAAATGGTCCGTGTATGCGGGTGATCCGCCCACCAGTAGACATGTACAGCATATCGCCCTGCCCCAAAAGCTGCTCGCTTCCCTGTTCGCCTAATATAGTGCGGCTGTCTATCCTGGAAGCGACCTGGAAGCTGATTCTGGACGGGAAGTTGGCTTTAATCGTGCCGGTAATTACGTCTACGGACGGTCTTTGCGTTGCCATGATAAGGTGGATACCGGCCGCCCGAGCCATTTGAGCCAATCGCTGAACAGTCGCGTCTATCTCTTTTCCGGCCGTAAGCATTAAGTCAGCCATTTCGTCCACTATAATGACGATATAAGGAAACGGCGTTAAAGGTATGTCTTCGTATTCATAGATAGGCTGGCTAGTTTCCGGATCGTACCCAGTTTGCACTTTGTAGGACAGGTCGTCCCCAGTTTTTTTCGCATTCAGTACTTTGCCGTTATAGCCTTCAACATTCCTTACGCCCAGCTTAGACATGGTTCGATAGCGGGATTCCATCTCATTTACGGCCCATTTAAGGGCAACCACCGCCTTTTTGGAATCAGTAACCACAGGCGACAGAAGGTGCGGAATTCCATCATAGACAGACAGCTCCAGCATCTTTGGGTCGATCATTATGAACTTGCACTGCTCAGGTGAAAGTTTATAAA
Organism: Holosporales bacterium; assembly: GCA_031267535.1. Lineage (GTDB taxonomy): Bacteria > Pseudomonadota > Alphaproteobacteria > UBA3830 > JAIRWN01 > JAIRWN01. Next base: position 6,428 of record JAIRYS010000016.1, read on the forward strand.
GCAGCGACAAAATCATTGCATTAACGCCCACCGACTTGCCTGAGCCGGTTGTTCCAGCCACAAGCAAGTGCGGCATCCTAGCTAAGTCGACGATTACGGCGTCTCCTCCGATATCCTTGCCTAAGGCAACAGTAAGCGGCGAAGGACTGCTGGTATACGTACTGTCCGACAGCAACTCACGCAGAAACACAGTCTGTCGTTTAACATTCGGAAGCTCGATACCAATTACATTTCGACCGGGAACAACCGCTACGCGGGCTGAGATTGCGCTCATGGACATAGCTATATCGCCTGCCAAGCCAATAACACGCGCAGACTTTATGCCAGCCGCCGGTTGCAGCTCGTAAAGCGTTATAACTGGCCCTGGTTTAACCCCTATGATTTCCCCTCTTATACCAAACTCCTCCAGCACGCTTTTAAGCCTTTTTGCATTAGATTCCAAAGTGCGTTGATCTAGTTTTTCTTTATCAAAAGTAACCTTAGGCTGGTGCAGGAAATCCAACGGAGGTAAAACGAACTCGCCAGCGGACATGTTAATTTCCGAATCGTTTTTAGAAGCTGCGATATGCTTATCGCCATGGTCCAAAGTAAGCTGCGGGGACACAAGCCCGTCGCCGTTGATCATGCCTAGGCCGCTGTCGCTCCAATTCAAATTTTGCGAACCAAGCATAAAGCCGAAGAATTTCTTACAACCAGCAAACACGCTGCTGATAACGGCTGATACCCATCCATACAACTTTTCAACGGCCAATATCACGGAGCGGAAGGCCGTTTTGGTTGAATAACAAAACATAACGAAGGCAAGCAATACCCAGATAAGCGGCATGAGCACTGAGCCGCAAGCTTTCAGATACGCATGACTGCCCAAGAGGCTATTTATAAACTCAACGATTGCTTTGCCACAAAAATTTCCAATGTCCAGCCGGGTCGTGCTGGCAAAAAGGCACGATGCTGCTGTACAAGCGATGATTACAAGCATACCTCTGTGCCATGGTACACTGGTATTGCATAGGGCCTGCCACCCCCAAAACGACAAAGTAAGCGGCAGCACATAGGACGCCAAGCCAAATATCTGCATCAAAAAATCCGCAGTATAACTGCCATAAATCGAAAGCCAATTGGTTGGATCTAAATTGTTGGATACGTTAAAGGATATATCTGAAGGATTATAAGAAACCAACGCGAGAGCCAACACCGCTGCCAATAAGAAAAACAGCGTCCCCAGTAACACGCCGATACAGCGAGAAAAGATTGCCCTCAAATCCTGAGACGCCAGTCGCTGATTCTTCACAGCCAATTCCAATAACACAAAGGAAATTTAACACGACCAGATTTTTATTAGAATCAAATAACTGCGGAAAGTAAGCCGTCTTGACTTTGGCCGTTCCTCAGCAGGCGTATTTTGGCGTACTGCGAACAGGTTGCCAACTTATTCGCAATCAGTTAACGAACGTGATCCAAGCCCGCTTCCTGGTAGAAAAGCGCGTGATTCATTGAGTCAAGAGAGATTTATTAAGATTGATTAGCGCTGCAAAAAGCATAACTAAGCTAGCGCGCTTGTCAAGGTCCAATGCTTCAGTGTCATTGATGATTGACATGGCCTTGGCGTACGACTTAACCACCGCTTGCATTGAGGCCGATTGGCTGATGTGCTTAAGCCATACGTGTTCGACGTCGATGATTGACGATTGTTCGAGCCCGATCAGCCAGCTGCAGGGCAGCAGAAACACCCTTGGAAGAATAATGCGAACAAAAGGCCAGATGGCATTAATGTCCTGGGCGAAAAGCTCCGACAAAAAGTGGTCTAATGGGGCTTTTTGGCCTAGCAGTTTTAACACTGATTTGTAAGCTTCAAGTCCGCTATACGCAGCTTCACCTAGGTCACAAAGCTTCATCGCATCGCCAACAGATCCGTTGGACACTGTCGTTAGGTCGGCAATTTCCTCATCGGATATGCCGGGGATGAGGCGCTTTAGTATTGTACAAACTTCCACTTGCGAAAGGGCTGAAAAAGCCACTTTGCGACACCTGGACGCTATGGTTTTTGGCAAGGTATTGCTGCTGTTGCATACCAAAATTATAACGGCGTGACCTGGCGGTTCTTCAAGCGTCTTCAGCAGCATGTTTGCGCTGTTGCGGTTAAGCTTTTCCGCGTTATCTATCAAAAGTATATTAAACTCAGATACAGCCGGCCGATTGTAAATTCGCAACATGGCTTTGCGCACTTGATCGGCCGATATTTCGCCCATTGCGCCGTCCGATCCTACCACCGTAAGGTCTGGGTGCACCTGACCGCTCACCATTTTATGAACCGAATCGGCAAGTGGAACCTCTAAAGTCTCGGCATTTTTGTTACTGTCATCTTTAGCCAGAAGGTATTTGATAAAGCGATAGGCAAGCGTAGCTTTCCCTATGCCGGGCCTGCCTTCAAACAGCCAGGAATGAGTCGGTTTGTCTAAACTGGCCTTAATTGCGTCCAGCGACCGTTGATGTCCGATTAGAAATGAAGCGTCTTTTGGATGCTGTGACATATTACTTTATTAAGTGTTTATGCAGTACTTCTTGAAGCCTTTTCTGTACTGCCTCGGCTGATCCAGAGGCTTTAACGGCAACACACCTGAAAGAAAACGTTCCGGCAAGCTTTCTGAAACTGTTTCTAACTTTTTCATGATATTCAGGCGGCATGTTATCCCACGGATCTTTATCGCCTTGACGCTGCCCAATACGATAGAGTACATCCTTTAGCGGCAAATCAAGGATCATGGTGAGATCTGGCTCAAAACTTTCCATAACGATATGCTTTATGCCCATGATATGCTCAATTGAACAGCCTTTCATTACTCCCTGATAAACCAAAGACGAGTCATAAAATCGGTCACAAACAACCCATGCGCCATCTTCAAGGGCCGGCCAGATGGTGTGTTTAAGTAGCTGCCTTCTGGCGGCAAAGAACAGCATAACCTCCACTAGGGGATCGCTGATCGAAAGCGTCATGCTGCGAAGAAGTTGACGGATTTTTTCACCTAGCTCCGTCCCGCCCGGTTCACGCACGGCAATTGCTTTAATACCAATGTCGTTGAGATAAGAAACCAGCAATTCAGCCTGAGTTGTCTTTCCTGTACCGTCTCCACCTTCTAAAGTAATGAATTTGCCGTTCATATACAGACTCCGCCATTAGCCGGAATCCTACTGCTTCGGCAGTTAATGTCGTCAGTTTTTACTTGCCTGGCCAAAGGTTGTGAACCGTCTGCTTGGTTTTTTCCCACAATCTTATGAAAAGATTAAGCTCTTCTACATCCTCTGTGGCAACAAGAGCGAACTCAAAGTTCAAAGCTGGATTCTCCTTAAACTCAAATTTCAGCGTTGCTAGTTTCTGCCCCTTTTTCACGGGGGCGGCAACCTCGTTGCAAGAGAGCGAAGCTTGCAAGCTGTTCAACAGATGGCTTGGAACCGTAATGGCATACACGCCGCCATCAACCGTAAGATCTACGGTGTTTTTTTTACCCAAATTGACCTTCATTTTGCCATAGATTCCATTTGAATCAGCGAAAACGTGATTGGCAAACTGACTATACCCAAATTCAAGCAGTTTCCTGGCTTCATGTGTGCGGCTTCTGGCTGATTTACATCCATTTATAATCACAATAACGCGTCGTCCATCCCGAATTGCCGATACGATAACGCCATATCCACCGGCCTCGGTCAGCCCAGTTTTAATACCGTCAACCCCGATATCATGCCACAGTAAGTTGTTACGGTTGTACTGATGTATGTCTGAGTAGGTAAATTCTTTTTCGGAAAAGTAGTGATAGTATTGGGGAAAATCGCTAATAAACCTACGTGCAAGTACAGCTAAATCATAGACAGAGGAAAAATGGTCTTCATCTGGAAGCCCATGCGAATTTTTGAAATTAGATGACGTCATCCCTATTTTGGACGCCGTTGCATTCATGTGCTGAACACAGACGTCTTCTGAACCAAACAACTTATCAGCCAATACAACACATGCGTCATTACCTGACTGGACAGCGACGCCGCGGATAAGATCTTCAAGCCTAACTTCGCTTCCCACCTCTAAGAACATCTTTGACCCTGGCATGCGCCAGGCTGTTTCACTGACTATGGCAGTAGCGTTCAGGTCAAGCTTGCGGTCTTGTATTGCCTGAAACGCCACATACATAAGCATAAGCTTAGTCATCGATGAGGGGGCGGTTTTAGAGAAAGCGTTTTTCTGAAACAAGATTGCCCCTGTGCTGCAGTCAATGACTACGGCTTCTTTAGCTTCGGTTGACGTTGTTGCAAGCGTATAATCATCTATTAGCTTTTGCTGGCTGTTTGAAGAAACGTTTTCCGCAAAAGCTTCGTCGGCAGATACAGCCGAGGCTTCCGATATAACCAACAGCAGCAATGTATACAGAAATACCCGAACACCACGAAAAAGCATGCACTTTACCCCTTACTGTTGGCTAACTATACAAAGAGGCGAGGGTGTTTTAAACGCTTTTTTGTGACAGACGCCTGCGATATATTCCGCGCTTAGCTTTTCCCTTAAAATAGAATCTGCGCTTGCTGGGCTTAATGAGCGTTTCACGTGAATCCTGATCTTTTAAAGTGTCAAGTCTATAAGCAGGCTGCCTTGTAGATACAGATATAAGTTCGGCTATAGGATCAGCCTTAAGTCGCGAGCCTTTGCTATAACTTTCGCGTTTATGTCCTTTTGACCAAAATTGTCCATCAAACGCCGCTTGTAACAGCAGATTCACTCTATTATCGCGCTCTTTTTTAGTTTTGCCTCCCATAACGACGGCTATCATTCGACAACCATCCTTGACCGCGGATGCGGCTAAGTTAAATCCAGATTCTTCGATATATCCGGTTTTGATTCCGTCGTAACGCACCCCTCCGCGATTCAGCCACAGCAAGCCGTTGTGATTCCTGTGACTCCAGCCGGAGTATGTGAAAACTTTAGTCGAAAACAACTTATACTGCTCTGGATACCTTTTTATCAGGTGCATAGACAGCTTAGCCATATCCATGGCGGTTGTCTTTTGGTCGCGAGCAAAAAGTCCTGAAGCATTCTTAAATGTCGTACTTGTCATGCCTATGCTGCGGGCTTTTTGGGTCATCAGTCGAGCAAAATCTCTTTCTGTTGTACCCACCGCTTCCGCAAGGGCGACAGCAATGTCGTTAGCCGATTTCGTCGCCAAAGCCAACATGGCGTCTCTGACAGATATCCTAGTTCCTACTCTAAGCCCAAGCTTGCTTGGAGATTGCATGCTGGCTCGTCTGGATATTTTGATCCTTTGATCAGGCGATAATTTACCGCTTTTAATTGCGTCAAAAATCAACAAAAGCGTCATCATTTTGGTCAGCGAAGCTGGGCAAACCTGTTCTTTTGCATTCTCCGCATACAACACCCGTCCGCTGTTGGCATTCATCACGACTGCGCTGTATTTTGGCGCAGCATGGGCTGTACAAGACCACGAGAACAACAGAGACCATACAGCAAGAACACTTGCTATCGAAATCAAAATTGATTTTGACAACGGACTGTTCATGTGGAATTTAACTGAGTTGTCAGACAAATTTTGCGCAAACATAACTTTGACTAAACACATATGCTACATACCAAAACTCCGCGAATTATGGAATAAAAATATTAAAATATCGTTAACTGGGACAGTGTCGGTTATAGACGGCTGTTAACATCTAAAGAATAAAAATCAAATGGAGATACCATAAATTTATGATTTACCTTGCCGCGTGCCATTTCCTTTGCGAGATTACAGATCTGCCTTGCGCAAGCTGCTTTCTACAGAGGCTTTCAATTTTTTAAACTGAGCAAGATCCTTGCCTGACAGTTTTTTCCCAGGAAGAACGCCAACTAAAAGCGGGTTAAGATGCGCGCCATTTTTGATGACTTCGAAATGTACATGAGGGCCGGTTGTAGATCCGCTGACGCCGACACGGCCTATGGCTTGCCCACGAGTAACATAGGCCCCCGGCTGAATTCCTGCGGCGAATTTACTCATATGCGCGTACAAAGTTGAGTATCCGTCCTGATGAGACAAGCATACGACTCGTCCATATCCGGGCCTTTGCCCAACAAACGCCACTCTGCCGTTGCTGGCTGCGTGAATCACAGCACCCAAATTTGCCGCTATATCGACGCCGTTGTGCCTGCATAGACGCCCAGATATAGGATGAGCACGACGGCCAAACCTTGAAGATATGCGCCCACCATCAATTGGAGAGCGCATAATATTTTTCTCTAAAGAATTACCCGCTTCATCAAAGTATCCGCAAGCGCCAGAGGAGCGCATACCATAGACCTTAACCTTCCTGCCCCTCAGGACTAAATTGATAAACTTTAGGTTACCGGCTCTTTTTGTGTCGGCGCCTTTTATGCCAACTGTTTCGTAAATCAGCTCAAACTTATCACCGCGCTTAACGCTTCTACGAAAATCGATCTGGCCGTTTAGCGCTTGGGTAATTTGGGCGACAATCTTGGCAGGGACGCCTTGCGCCAAGATATCTGAGCTTAAGTTGCTTCTGACAACCCCACGTACCGCCACATCGGCATAAACCAAGTCGCAAGGCTTTTTGTTAAGCTTAAATTGGTTACTCGAACCTACCCTATAAACCTCTAGGGATCCGGCAAAATCATTGTCAATTGCAATCTTGTTTAACCTGGTATTGCCATCGCTTGTTATGGTTTTATCTAGGAAAACGTGACGCCCTGCAGGGATCTTTTTAAGATCCAAGGCTTTTTTCAGTACAGACGAAACTCTGCAAGCCTCGCCTATCCCTATACCATTACGCACCAACAACTTTGCTATATTTTCACCGGCAATAAGTCTGTCAGTAAGTTTAATTTGCTGATTTTGTGCTAAGGGTAGCTTTGTAGGTTGCCCTTGCCCTTCGAGCACAGGCTTAACTGTGCTTTTATGGACAATCTCAACCGGCCCTTCTGAAGATAGCTGTGCTGCTATTGTTGGCGCATTACCTATCTCCGCACCACTAACCGCCAACAGCTTTGCGGCGTCTTCACCAGCAACAAACCTGCCAACAAGTTTAATTCGTTGCTTTTGCGCTAGGGGCAGCTCTGTAAATTGCTCTTGTCCACAAAACAGAAACTTAACAGAGCGGACTGCCTGATTTGTGGGCGCGCCATCGCCAAGAAAAACCAACAACACACACAAAAACACGGATCCGGCAATCAACTTCCTCCGGAATCCTAGTGATAACAGACCACGTCCCAAACCAACCCCAATCAAACTTTTAAATATCGATGCACAGTCGCATACTATGAAACAAAAATCAAATCTAGAAATCAAACCCCTTCCGCTTTTTATAAGTCTATCGTCCATTAGACATGCATATATAAGGGTTATATACCGCAGTGGCTATTTTTGGCAGTTCTGACAGAAAAAGGAAGATCGGCCATGAACTTTAGACTTCAAAATGATTTGTTTACATCTTGGGCAAGCTTGGCCGTCTTTCGAATAAACCAAGAAATGATCTTGATAATGGCCTTTGCTGCCGTCGAGGTGTACATAATCCCTCATGCTTGTGCCGCCCAGTGATATGGCGGCCTGAAGTACCTTTTGTGTTGACGCTACAAGCTTTGCGCATTCCTCTCGCGTCAAACTAGAAGACAGGCGCACGGGATTTATGCCCGCTTCAAACAAACTGTCGTTGGCATATATGTTCCCTATGCCAGATATTTTGCTTTGATTCAGGAACAAATGTCTAATTGTCGTTTCGTTTTTTCTGGTTAAACCAAATAACCACTCTGCATTAAAGCTGTCAGATAAAGGATCAACGCCAAGGCTAGCAATGTATTCTGGCTTGTGCAAAAACACATCCACAAGACCAAATTTTCTTATATCAAATAGCTTTATTAAACAATCGCCTAGATTAAAAACTATACGCAGGTGCTTTTCGGCTGATGGTTGGTCCAAGCTGGACGTCGCCAATAACTGACCCGTCATGCCCAGGTGAATTGCCAGCGTCTTCCCCTTGCTTAAGGCGAACAGCAAAAACTTTCCTTCCCTGTCTATGTTGTTGATTTGTTGACCAAAAACGTCTTCGCGGATATCGCTTGGGACAGGTCGCCTGAGTTTATCAGCTAATACGCTTACATTTTGGATAGTACAGCCAAGTGCAACTTGCTGCAGTTGCTGCTTAAGCGTCTCTATTTCCGGAAGCTCTGGCATTAACCCAGCTGTCCTTGCGCAAACACAGTCTTATCTCCACTGGCAGTAAACTGAAGAATATTGTCGGCTACTAAGTCGAAGATTTTCCCTAAAATATTCAGCTCATTGCTTGCAAATTTCGACACAACATAATTTATAATATCGATTTTATTGTCCGGGCGACCAACCCCTATACGCAAGCGATGAAAATCGGGGCCGATATGTTCGATAATATTGCGTATCCCATTATGCCCCGCGTGTCCGCCGCCGAATTTCGGTCTTAACACACCAATTGGCAGGTCTATATCGTCATGAATTACGACTATATCTTTAGGCGGAATTTTATAAAAACTAGAAACGCTTAAAACGGCGACTCCAGACAGATTCATATAAGTCGTCGGTTTCAAAAGCAACGTCTTGGATTGACTTAAAGAAGCAATTGAACCATTGCCATGCTGTTTAAATCCCGCGGCCTTGTGCCTTTCGGCAATTCTATCGACCGACATAAACCCAACATTATGACGAGTACCGTCATATTCATGACCAGGATTGCCAAGACCTACTATAAGCTGCATCTACAGAACTCAAGAAAACTAAACAGCATGGGCCAATCGCTGCTCACAAGCTGCATATCTCATCGACGGGGGCAGATCAGGACTTAGCCGGCTGTTGTTCTGTCGTTACAGCTGTCGACTCGGGCTGTGCGGCAGCAGTTGGCGCTGCGGTCTCTTCTTCCTTGCCTGCAACTTCGGATCGCACGCTGCTTGGGACGACTATCGTTGCAACGGTATGGTCGCTGTTATAACGAAAGACCGTCGCTCCGACCGGAAACGAGATATCTTTTATCTTTATCGTATCATGAAAGTTAAGCCCAGACAGGTCGACGTCAATGTGATCGACAACCGCATCAACCTCGCACGACACCTCGAGCATGTGGTTAATTACGTTCAGCACCCCTCCCTGCTTAAGAGCCGGGGACTTATTGTCATTGATAAATCTTAGTGGGACCTTGATGTTTATCTTATGTCCTGCGGTGATTCTGATGAAGTCTATATGTATTGGTTTGTCAGTAACCGGGTGAAATTGAACGGACTTAATCAAGGCTTTTTGCGACTTGTTTTCCCCGGCGTCTAAATCGAATATCCTCGTCAAGACACCTTTGGTCCGAAGCTCTTTTTCGATATCGCAAGAGCAAATGCTCACCGTCTGAGGATCTACCCCTGCGCCGTAGACAACCGCTGGTACTTTTTCGGTGTTCCTAAGCGCGCGTGCTGCCCCTGTGCCGATCCTATTACGGGGTTCTATTCTAATAGTACTTTTCTGTCCCATCTATGTTCTTTACGCCAACGTTGTGACTATAACCCATAACATAGCAACAAGCAAGCGCCAAACGGTAGCTAGTGGCGATGACAGTACAAATCTTGGCATTGAAAAAGTGCCGGCTAATACAGGCGCTAAGATTTATTGCTTGTTGAGCCTGAGACCAGAACGGCAAGTCAGTATAATTGAATTAGTTTATTTTCGTTTTAGATCGATAGGACTGGCGCAATTTAGGAACATATCCGCCGAGCAGGTCTGCGTGTGCGCCTACGAGCCGCAGCCTCAGCTGCGCTACATCAGACCTTGCCACAATAGGATCCAAGGCGCTACCTCCGGATTTACCATTGATTGTTCGATTATTATGCTTCTTATAATAATTAAGCTAAGCTTCTATTCCACCCAGGTATGATAAGAGGAATTCGTCTATCTTGCCGTCAAGCACCGCCTGTGCGTTGCCTTTTTCATAGTTGGTTCTGAGATCTTTGACCATCTGATATGGATGCAGAACATAAGACCGGATTTGACGCCCCCAACCGATGTCAGACTTGGCTGAGTTTAGTCCCTTTTGTTGTTCTTCTCGTTTTTTAAGTTCCATTTCGTATATGCGAGCCCTTAGCATACTCATAGCAGTAGCCTTGTTTTTATGCTGAGACCGATCGGTTTGACACTGAACGATAATGCCGGTTGGCACATGCGTAATTCTTACAGCGCTTTCCGTTTTGTTAATATGCTGACCGCCGGCGCCAGACGCCCGATAGGTGTCTATTCTAAGGTCTTTTTCTTCAACTGTGACTTCGATGGTATCGTCGATAACTGGATACACATAAACTGAAGCAAAACTGGTGTGCCGTCTTGCATTTGAGTCAAATGGTGATATCCTGACCAGCCGATGTACGCCTGACTCAGACTTCAGCCAGCCATAGGCCCGCGCCCCCATGATCTTTAGGGTTGATGATTTGATACCCGCTTCTTCGCCAAGGCTTTCTTCAATTTGCTCAAGAGAATATCCGCGATCGCCTGCCCACATCGTATACATACGCACAAGCATCTGAGCCCAGTCTTGCGCTTCGGTGCCGCCTGCTCCGGCATGAATTTCCAAGAAGCAATCGTTACGGTCAGCCTCGCCTGACAAGAGGCTTTCTAAACGATAAGCCTCGGACCGTTCGTAAAGATCGGCAATCGTTTTTTGAGCCTCTTGCTTGGCGTCCGGATCATCCTCTTCATCAGCCAATTCAGCCAGGGTAACAGCATCCTTATATTCATTCTCAAAAGCCAAGCACTTCTTGATATCTTGCTCGATTTGAGCGCGTTCACGCATGACCTCCTGAGCTTGCTCTGGCTTATCCCACAGGTTTTCGTTGTCGATCTTGTGATTTAGTTCTTGTAGGCGCTGATTCAGTTTATCCCAGTCAAAGAGACCTCCGAACTATGTCGATGGTATCTTTTATGTGAGTAAGAAATTTTTGATATTCTTCCTGCATAACGCAACTTTACAATAAACGATTGTCAGGCAGATTTAGTCTTCTAGCTTTCTAGCTTCGGAAGCCAACATAATAGGGACGCCATTCCTGATTGGATAGGCTAGCTTAGCTTGCTTGCTGATCAGTTCATCTTGATCTTGATCATATTCAAGCGGGGTTTTGGTCACAGGACAGACCATAATATCTAGTAAACGCCTGTCTAACTTCCTGTCTTTTTTGCTGCAGCTGCTTGTTTCCAAAATATACCTCCTTTACTTAATTATTCATAGAAGCGAAAAAGTCCTGATTGCACTTTGTTTCGCGAAGCTTTCCAAGCAAAAACTCCATTGCATCGACCGTACCCATAGGCGTTACGATTCGCCTGAGAATCCACATTTTGGCCAGGTCTTGCTTGTCTATTAGCAATTCTTCCTTACGAGTACCCGATTTAGTTATGTCGATTGACGGAAATATCCTTTTATCGGACAGTTTGCGATCCAAAATAATCTCAGAGTTGCCGGTTCCCTTGAATTCTTCAAATATAACCTCGTCCATACGAGAGCCTGTGTCGATAAGCGCAGTGGATATAATCGTCAGCGAACCGCCTTGCTCAATATTACGCGCAGCGCCAAAGATGCGCTTTGGCCGTTGCAGAGCATTTGCATCAACGCCGCCTGTAAGAACCTTTCCAGACGATGGACACACGGTGTTATAAGCACGCGCCAACCTTGTAATGGAATCCAACAAAATAACAACGTCTTTGCCGTATTCCACTAGACGTTTAGCTTTCTCGATAACCATCTCGGCGACCTGTACATGCCTAGAGGCAACTTCATCAAAGGTAGAGCTTACGACTTCTCCCTTTACCGACCTGATCATGTCAGTCACTTCTTCAGGCCTTTCATCTATCAAGAGGACAATCAGCACAACTTCAGGGCAGTTGTCGGTTATGGCCCTTGCAATATCTTGCAGCATGACGGTTTTGCCGGTGCGCGGTGGAGCCACTATCAACGCGCGCTGACCCTTACCAAGCGGGCTTATAATCTCAATTACGCGAGCTGTAATCCCCTTATCTTTGTCTTTAGAGGCCGCAATATCGCCTTCTAGCTTAAGTTTTTCTTGAGGATACAGCGGCGTTAAGTCGTCAAAATTCACTCTATGCCTGGCCACTTCAGGTGATGTGAAGTTAACTGTCTCTGCCTTATACAAGGCAAAATACCGCTCGCCGTCTTTTGGCGCGCGTATTTGTCCTTCGACAGTGTCCCCAGTTTTCATGCTGTGCTTACGTATTTGGGATGGCGATACATAGATATCATCCGATCCAGCCAGATAGTTGGCCTCGGCCGAGCGCAAGAATCCAAATCCATCCTGAAGTATTTCCAGAACGCCTCGACCGTATATCTCTATTCCATTGCAGGCAATTTTCTTTAGGATAGCAAACACTAAGTCTTGCCTGCGCATAGAGCTGGCGTTTTCTATTTGTAAGCTTTCGGCAAACGCAAGCAGCTCCAACGGCGCTTTCGCTTTCAGTTCTTGTAAGTGCATAACGATCAGATTGTTTTAAGACAAAATGCAGTCTGTACGGTCATGATGAGCCAATAAGCCCGTATACGTCAAGTGAAAAATGGAATAAGCCTCATCTAAATTGGTTATGTTGCATGTTTATTTATAGGACTGTGTCGTAAATGCAACTTATTACATTGACGGTTGGATTACAAATACCTAAGAGTCAAGTACAAAGCAATCGAGCTCAAAAACAGGCTGTCCAATCTGTCCAGCAAACCGCCGTGCCCTGGAATTAGGTTGCTGAAATCCTTTATGCCTAGTTTACGTTTGATGAAGGATATAAAAAGATCTCCGACGACTGCAGTTAATGCCAGAGCTGCCGATAAAGTCACATGACGAAAAGGTTTGTCCATATCCAGCGATAAGGAAAAACCGTGGCTTGCAATCACCGAACAAAATATTCCACACAGCAGGCCTGATACAGTTTTCTTGGGACTTATTTTCGGACACAGCTTTGGGCCGCCTATCGCTCTGCCGCCCAAAAAGGCAAATGTATCGGCAAAACAAGTCGCTATTATCAAAAAACAGACTACAAGCCGCCCAAATTCATCACGCAACAAGGCAAATGCTACGCTGCCCATCATCACATATGCGACAGCGTATGCCTTTATAAGGTAAGCTGATTGCTGCTTACAGGACGTCACCTCGTACGCGCACAAAGCGCCGGCCGCAAACGATAATAAGTACGTCCAAACTCCGCCAAAATATATTGGACAAGCGACCACTGCCGAAATGATCAACGCAGATATCATCCTTTGCTTGAGTTCCTGACTTAAATACATCGACATTCTTAAAATTATCGGCGATTTAACCGCCATTACCTAAAAATTGCAATATGTCTAGGCTTTATACACGGCGAAACAGTAAGCTACTAGATATTTCTTACTTAGCGATTAATTAAGTTAGTATGCAGCACGCTCTGTTTTCGAATAAAAATGTCCAGATTGTTTGATGTTTTGGTATCGGCGCCGATAGACAGGCTCTATACATACTCTAACCCCAAGAGTAATCGCATAGAGCCGGGTCAAATCGTAAAAGTACCTTTTGGGTCAAGAGCCGCAATTGGGGTCGTCTGGTTCGCAAAAGAATCATCTGAACTGACAAATATCAAAGAAATATTCCACGTATACGATTATCCCCTTATCCCCCGAGCAATGTTTGAGTTTATTGAGAAGGTCGCGGATTACAATATCTTAGATCGCGGATCCGTTCTGAAAATGGTTCTCTGCGAGCCTACGTTATTCAAAGATATCAAACAGAAGCGCTGTATCTGCGAGGCTTGTATTGTTCCTGAAAAAATGCGTCTTACGGAAGATCAAGAAAAAGCGGCCTCTCGTATCTTTAGCGCTATTGATCAAGCTAAGTTCGCCACGTTCTGTTTAGATGGGGTAACAGGCTCGGGTAAAACAGAAACCTATCTTAAGGTATGTGAATATGCATTAACCAAAGGCAGACAGTGCTTGATTCTGCTGCCGGAAATCTCGCTTACCTCTCAGATGGTCGACAGGATGGAAAAATATTTTGGCATACCGCCGCTTATCTGGCATTCATTCATTACACCGAAAAACAGAAGAAACGCCTGGCTGAAGGCGCTGAGCGGCGAGGCTGGTATAACCATTGCCGCCCGGTCAGGCCTGTTCCTGCCTTTCAGGAATTTAGGCCTTATCGTAGTGGATGAAGAGCATGACTACTCGTACAAACAGGAAGAAGCGGCAATATATAACGCCCGCGATATGGCCGTTCTTAGGGCTAAAATTCTGGGAATACCGGCGGTATTGTCATCCGCTACGCCTTCTTTAGAAACAATCAATAACTGCTTGATAGGTAAATATACAAAACTGCAATTGCCGACTAGATTTTCAAAAGTTCAAATGCCAGAGATAGAGACTGTCGATATGCGCGGCTTCGGCTGTAAGGGGAAAGAGTATATCTCAGACGTTCTGCTGTCTGAAATTAAGGTAACAGCTGACCTAAACAGACAGGCGCTTTTATACATAAACAGGCGTGGATTTGCCCCAATTACTTTATGCAATAAGTGTGGGCGTCGCATTCAATGTCCGAACTGTACCAGCTGGCTGGTAGAGCATAGAAACTACAGGATCCTGACATGTCATTACTGTGGACATCAGTTGCCAAAGCCGTCCTTGTGCCCGCATTGCGGTGAAGATGGCCTATTTGCCTTTGGCGCTGGGGTTGAACGTATTCAGCGCGAACTTACCGACAAACTTCCATCTGTCAGAACTGTTATAGCCTCATCCGACACAATCCCAACAGTTCAGAAAATGCAACAGCTTTGCGACGACGTAATTAATCATCGCTTCGACGTTATAATTGGCACGCAAATTCTTTCAAAAGGTCATCATTTCCCGGACATATCTTTGGTTGGCGTGATTGACGCCGACGCCGGCCTTATGGGAAACGACCACCGCGCTTCAGAGCGGACTTACCAAGCCATCCAGCAAGTATCCGGTCGTGCAGGCCGAGCCCAAGTACGCGGTAAAGCGCTGCTTCAGACCTACAGTCCTGACACGCCTCTTTTTAATGCGCTTAAGAAATACAACAGCGAAGAGTTTTTTAGGCTGGAAATGCACAGCCGCAAACTCAGCCAGCTTCCACCATATGCCAGACTTGCTGCAATTATTCTTTCATCAAACGACGCAAAACAGGTCGAGGAGTTTGCAAAAAAGATGGTCGCGTCTGCGCCTTTGACTAATGCTGAGGCCTCATCCCTACAAATATTTGGTCCAGCCCCTGCTGCTATGGCCAGACTGCAAGGTCGCGCCCGTTGGCGTATTTTGCTGCGTGCGGCCCGGCACTATGACATACAGTCATACGTAAGATCCTGGCTTAAGGTTACAAAAGTCCCATCATCTGTAAGGCTAACCATAGACATTGACCCATATAATCTTTGGTTTTAATGCCTTACGGCGCTTTAAATGCTTCGATGAGTTCCCTTTCGGCTTCCTTCAAGGACAAAGTCTTTTGATTGTCGTTGTCGCCAAGCCATCTGGTAGTTATCGTTTGATTTTCCTCTTCTTTGGGGCCAAGCATGACCATAAGCGGGATTTTTGCAACAGAATGCTCGCGTATCTTATATTTCGCACTTTCCGAACGCAGGTCGGCTTGACATCTGACGCCAAGGTCTTGCAGTATTCGCGTCACTTTTTCTGCATAGCCATTAGTATCGGTCATCACTGGGACAATCATTGCCTGCGCTGGCATAAGCCACTTTGGAAGTTTGCCTGCATAATGTTCTAACAAAATACCAATAAATCGCTCTAAAGACCCGAGAATAGCACGATGCAGCATTATCGGCCTGTGTCTGTTGCCGTCTTCACCCATATACTCTGCGGAAAGCCTCTCCGGCAGAACCATATCCATCTGCAAGGTTCCGCACTGCCAATAGCGTCCCAAAGCGTCGTTCAAACCAAACTCAATCTTTGGCCCATAAAACGCGCCCTCCCCAGGGCTGTATTCGAAATCAAGTCCTGTTCCCTTTATGGCGTCTCTAAGCATTTTTTCTGCCAAATCCCAGGTTGCGTCATCACCAGCGCGCACTTTAGGCCTGTCGGCAAATTTTATAAAAATCTCACTAAAGCCAAGATCTCTATAGACTGATATCAATAAATCACAAAAATCTTTAACTTCATTGCCTACCTGCTCGGCTGTACAGAGTATATGGCCGTCGTCTTGAACAAATGAGCGCACGCGCATAAGGCCATAAAGCGAACCGGATGGCTCGTTTCGGTGGCACACACCAAATTCGGCAATCCTGTATGGCAGTTGGCGATAGCTTCTTAGGCCTTGATTGAATATCTGTATATGACCCGGACAGTTCATCGGCTTAACAGCCAGAACACGTTTTTCGGATTCTGCTATAAACATTGCGTCGCGATATTTCTCCCAGTGGCCGGATTTCTCCCACAGCGACCGATCTATAAGATGCGGCGTTTTGACCTCTTTGTATCCGTGCTTTGTAATACGCCTACGTATAAAATCCTCTAAAAGCCTAAACAAAGTACATCCGTTCGGATGCCAAAAGATCGATCCCACAGCTTCTTCTTGTATGTGGAAAAGGTCCATCTCACGGCCAAGCTTGTGGTGATCTCGGGCCTCGGCTTCCTCAAGGCGCTTAACATACAGATCAAGCGCGGCTTTGGTCGCCCAAGCTGTACCATATATCCTTTGCAGCATGGGTTTAGATGAATCACCGCGCCAATAGGCGCCGGATACTTTTGTCAACTTAAAATGGCTTAGAATGTCCCCGGCAACCGGCACATGCGGTCCGCGACACAGATCTGTAAAATTGCCGTGGCTGTACGTAGATATGATTGCATCTGAAGGCAGATCGTTAACTAGCTCAACTTTAAAGTCCTCATTTCGTCCTTTAAACAGATCGACGGCCTCTTTACGACTCAATTCACGCCTAACAAACGGGGCCCCGCGCTTGAGTATCTCATGCATACGAGCCTCGATTAGCTCGATAGTCTCTGGGGTAAATGGCTCTCTGCTGCAAAAGTCATAATAAAAACCATCATTTATAGCTGGGCCAATGGCAATTTTAGCTTCTGGGTACAATTCCTTTACAGCAGACGCCAGCAGGTGAGCGCAGCTATGGCGAATAAGCTCCAGGCCTTTTGAACTGTCCGACCTGATAAAACTCAACTTCTGTGCGGTTGAATCAGCGTGAGCGCAATCACCGTCGCAATTCGTAACAACACGCGCGTCTTCAGTGATTATGTGGGATAAATCAAATGCTGTACCATCAATCTCCACAGCTAAGGCGCTGTTGTGAAGATGTAACATCTCCGCTATCTTGCTTCCAGCAGCTCCATCAGCAAAACATTCGCACCTTCCATCAGGAAGAAACACTTTCATACTTCCAGCCTCGCAATCAGTGCGAATAATCTATCAAAGCCGCCTAGTTCAGTACAGCAGAAATGCTGTTGAAGCATTTACTTCAACATTTAGATCGGCGCGAAGATTAACAAGACTTGTCGTGTTTACAGATGAACTCAGTTATCACTGGGGCGATAATACCGCGCCATTTGCTGCCGGAAAATACGCCATAATGGCCCACGCCAGGCTGCACAAAAGATCGTTTGTTCTTCTTGGGTATATTTGAACATAAATCATGAGCCGCATATGTTTGACCAAGCGCCGATATGTCATCGCGCTCTCCTTCTACTGTCAAAAGGGCAGTTTTGGTTATCTTTTTGGGATCTATTAATTTGCCTTTGTATTTCATGGTACCGCGAGCAAACTCGTACTTTTTGAAAACTTTATCGACGGTTTCTATGAAGAAATCGGCGTCCATGTCCATAGGCGTTAGGTATTCGTCATAAAACTCGCGGTGCTTTATCTGTCCTTTATCATTTTTTTCGATACAATCAATCAGGTACTGCGTATGTGCATCAAAGTGTTTGTGCGGATTCATACTGATAAAGGCCATAATTTGTATAAACCCGGGATAAACTCGCCGTCCTACGCCCGGAAATCCAGCGGGAACAATCTGTATAAGATTGTTCTTAAACCATTCGATAGAGAATGACTCTGCGAACCTGTTGACCATTGTCGGATTTTTTCTGGGATCTACCGGTCCGCCCATTAAGATTACCGAAGCTGGCGTGCAAGGATCGTTTGCTTCGCTCATAATTGCGCACACAGCTAATCCTTGAACAACAGGTTGGCATACCGCCATTACGTGCGCCCCTGGCCCCATTTTTTGTAAGAAACTTATGATATATGAATTATATTCATCTAGGCCGAATGTACCCAGGTTCAGCGGAACCATGTTGGCGCTTATCCAGTCGGTTATGTACACATCATGATCCGCGAGCATTCGTTTCACAGTATCGCGCAGTAGAGTAGCAAAATGTCCAGAAATCGGCGCCATGATAAGCACCTTCGGTCTGCGCTTCTTCATTCCCTGGACTTTAAAATGCAAAAGATTTCCGAACGGCCGAGCGAGGGCTATTTCCTCGGCTACAGCATATTCTTGGGACTCAATAATAGTTTTGGTTATGTTGAAGGCGGGTTTTTTTATCTCTCGCGTAACTCTAGCAAAAATGTCAAGCAAACCAAGCGCGCTTGATACCTGTGGCTTACGTAACTGCTTATCCGGCAGCGAGGATAAGGTACGCTTCAGCGTCCCAGCGGCGGTTCTAATCGGCTTAACCAATTCCGTCTGCAGCTTTTTTAATTGGTATATCAACTTGGTGACGACCCTATTATTCTGTATGCTTATACTTATATGAGAACACGCCGTGGTTAATAAACAGCTAATTTGACAAATAGGATTCGGTTATTTTTGTAGCAATGTCTTACATAAAGAGGTGTAATTATGTCAACTTACGAAAATCAAAATGATGATCCTGTCATAATCGCCAGATTTAAGAAGCTAATTGAGCTTACTAAAACATCGACGCATCAGATTTCTGCTCAATTTAGAATTCCAGAATCTGTAGTTAATGCCTGGTTGGATGGAAGTATTTGCATCAATCAAAAGACGTCTGAACGGTTGGTCGATATTTTTGCTAAGCTTGGGGCATATTTTGAGTCAGATTGGCTGTTGCATGGCAATGGCTCTGAGCCTGCCTTAGAGCAAAAACCAAAGAAAAAAAACAATAGGTTCAAACGGCGCAAAGCCAATATTGATCCGCTTAATCGCATTGCCCCTATACTTGAAGCAAAGTATTTCGCCGAGATCAACCCCGGCGGCATTGTCTACGTTGTATCTAGCTGCAAGATGGAGCCTATCTACGACTTAGGCGGCTATGTAGGAACTGTGCCTGTGCCGCTTGAGGACATAGAATCTTTTATTGGATCCAACATAGTCATGGAAACCAGCGATGGTGTAGAGGTATGTCGTCTTGGCAAAAGAAAAGACATGTACATGCAAGAATTTTTCCTTGAGTCGCTATCGGTTCGAGATCGATTAGTGCGACTGGAAGAGATCAAAAAAATCAGATTGATAGTGTGGTACAGAGGTGGTAGGGTGTTCACAGATTCCTCCCATAAAATTCGTTTAAAGGAAACGTCTGCGCGATTGAATTAGCTATGCAAAAATCCCCAAACTATATTGTCAAAAGAGACGGTTCATCTATTCCGTTTGAGAGGGATAGAATTCTAAAGGCGGTTATCAAAGCTGGCGCAGCAACAAAAGAGTTCGATGAAAACGAAGCTAGCCTTTTAACTACGCTGGTTATGAAGGTGATCGACGTGCGCTTCGAAAAAAGATATCCCGCCATAGAGGAGGTCCAGGATATTGTTGAACAGACGCTGATATCCTCTAATCATTTTAAAACAGCCAGAGCTTACATAATCTACCGTGAACAGCACAAAAAACTGCGTCAGGACAAGCGGGCTATGGTCGATGCGGTCTCTTCGGTAAACGAATATGTAGACAGGCTTGATTGGCGTGTTCAGGCCAATGCCAATCAGGGCTATTCGCTTGGCGGTTTGATCCTTAATGTGGCCGGTAAGGTTGTTGCAAATTACTGGTTAAATCAAGTGTATCCAGAGGAAGTTTCGGCTGCTCACAAAGATGGCAGCGTTCATATCCACGACCTAGACATGTTATCCGGATATTGTGCCGGTTGGTCTTTAAAAAGCTTGCTAAACGAGGGATTTAACGGCGTGCCGGGCAAGGCAGAAGCCAATCCGCCCAAACATCTTTCCGCTGCGATTGGCCAGATGGTTAATTTTCTGGGAACGCTTCAGAATGAATGGGCTGGGGCTCAGGCATTCAGCTCGGCCGATACTTATTTGGCTCCGTTTGTTCGTATAGATAATCTGACTTATGACCAGGTCCGTCAGGGAATTCAAGAACTGGTATACAACCTTAATGTTCCGTCGCGGTGGGGAACTCAGACGCCGTTTACTAATCTAACGTTTGATTTGGTTTGTCCGGATGATCTTAAGGATCAAGTGCCGTTGATTGGCGGTAAAGAGGTCAATTTTAAATACGGCGAGCTTCAGAAAGAAATGGACATGATCAACAAGGCGTATATAGAGACCATGATTGCTGGCGACGCCAAGGGGCGAGTTTTCACCTTTCCGCTTCCTACTTATAACGTTACTAAGGATTTCCCTTGGGACGGCGAAAATGCCGATTTGTTGTTTGAAATGACAGCCAAGTACGGCTCGCCTTATTTTCAGAATTTTATAAATTCTGACTTAAAACCAAATATGGTCAGGAGCATGTGTTGCAGGCTGCAGCTTGATGTGCGCGAACTGCTGAAGCGTGGGAATGGTTTATTTGGTTCTGCAGAGCAGACTGGCTCTGTTGGCGTGGTTACCATTAACTGCGCAAGGCTTGGGTACCTGCACAAGGGCGATGAAGCCGGAATGTTTAACCGGCTGTCAGAACTTATGGAGCTTGCTAAAGCAAGCCTAGAGATAAAACGAAAAGTTGTCCAAAGATACATGGACGGAGGGCTATTTCCTTTTACCAAAAGGTACTTAGGCACATTCAAGAATCATTTCTCTACCATCGGGGTGAATGGCGTAAACGAGATGATTCGCAACTTCACAGGCGATAAAGAGAATATTTTTACCAAGGGTGGTTTGGCCTTGGCGCACAAGATTCTTGACTTCGCTAGGAACAAACTGATCGAGTTCCAAACCGAGACCGGAACGATGTATAACCTTGAAGCTACGCCAGCTGAAGGATGCACTTATCGTTTTGCGAAAGAGGATAAAAAGCGGTTTGCCGATATAATCCAAGCCGGCGAAGGGTTTGGCGCGCCATATTATACGAATTCATCGCAATTGCCGGCAAGCGCGACGAACGACATATTCGAGGCCCTTGACAACCAAAGCGATCTTCAGAGAAAATACACTGGCGGAAGTGTTTTGCATGTCTATATGAAGGAAAGGGTTTCCTCATCGGCTGCGTGTAAAGAGCTTGTTAAGAAGATATTAACGAACTATAAGTTACCGTATATCACGATCACGCCGTCATTTTCTGTGTGTCCAAAGCATGGATATATGACAGGCGAGCATAAGTTCTGCCCGCTGTGTGATGAAGAAATTTTATCTGGTAGACTGAACAGTAAGTCGGTTTAGTTGTATTGGTTTTAGGGAGTAATAAATTATGACGGAAAATAAAGCTGGTTGTGTTAATTGCTGCGAAGGTTGCGCTTTGAAGGATGAGGAAAGGCAACCTTGCGAGGTATGGACTAGGGTTATGGGGTATTATCGTCCTGTAAGCGAGTTTAACTGCGGTAAAAAAAGCGAACAGGCTGAAAGGGTTTGTTTTATGGAAAAATAAAAGCCCGCCTTCAGATATCTAATAGTTCGGTGACGTCCGTCTAGCGCAGGCAAACAAGGATGTATGCGAGTTTAGTTGAAAAGACTAAAGGCTAATACAAAACCGTTTGCTAAAGGGTTTAATTGTTTATGAGGAAAATGAAAATGAATAAGAAATTGTTA
>JAIRYS010000031.1 GCA_031267535.1 Holosporales bacterium
GATAATGAACCGTTTTTGAGGCAGCTTGAGGATCTGGGCTTCGCCGTCAGTAGAACCGCTTGGTCGAATTATCCTTTTACAATACCGTCGCTATCTGCAACCATGAATATGAATTGCCACGATTTGTCCAATACCGAAGTTGGATCGGTGGTTTATTCTGAACAGCTTATGAAAGTGTTTCGTGACGGCGGTCCGGTATGTAAAACATTTAGGAACAATGGTTACAAAATTGTGTATTATCCCAATCACTTTGCAGAAGCTGTGCTGGGGAATGTAGACAAACAGATCGACGTCAGTGGGGGTGAACTTTATTTCGGAATGCTGGAATCAACATTATTACGCTTTTTGTTATTAAAATATCAGCGGTACAAAAACGTGGAAAAATTAGTTGAGGCGCTGGATTTTTATAAGGATCAGCCAAAGTTCATTTTTGCTCATATGCTTCAAGTGCATGACGCTATTTGGGATGAAGCCGGTGAAACAAGGGATGGCTGGCTGTTCTGTTTCCAGAGCACCTAAGCGAGACCAGGTACAGGAGCTCTGTGCAAATTTTCAATGCGTCCTTGTTAAGATGCGTAAAGTCGATAATGGAAAAGGACAGTAATGCAGTGATAATAGTTCAGGCTGACCACGGGATTACTTGCTTACATGACCACACAAATATAACTGACGTGAACTCACTAAGAAAACATGTAGGTGAGATACGTCCATGCTCTAATCGGGAGGCTAGATACAGATTCGGTATATTCAGTGCAGTTTATATTCCGGAGCGTTTGCGTAGTTGTTGTGCTGATTTTGATATATACGACTACTTCAGTGGGAATTTTTCGTTAGTCAACATGTTTCGTGTACTGTTTGCAACTTTAGGCGAAGAGAAGCCGAGTCTACTACCAGATCGGTCTATATTTTTGTATTTTGATAGACAGGCCAATGCCTATAGAGCACATAAGGTTTATGAAAAATCTGACTTGGAGGTTAAATGATTTGCTTATTAGTTCTCGCTTTTCTCCTTTTTCCTCAGTCTTCTCATGCTTACCTAGACGGCGGCACGGGAAGCATGTTGCTGCAGATTATTTTGGGTGGATCGGGCGGAGTTGCAGTGCTCATAAAACTCTACTGGCATAAAAAAACCTTGCTTAAAAAGAACAAAAGTGAATAAATTGCGTCGTGACCGACTTTTCGGTTTTTGGCCATTTTCAATATGATGCAACATAGAACAATATCGACAACGGATCCTATTCCAGAGGCGTCCTTCGACCCAGGCTCGTTTCGCGATCCGGATGGCAGAGTTGTCTGTTGCCAGGACGGACAAGTATACAGAACATTAAGCCGAGTCGCGGCTGAGAGAATGAGGCTTGTGCTCTCATCGCCTTGGTTTAAGACTTTTATGGAAAGCGGAGCGGTTTGCCCTACGTCTTTAGATACTCCCCCCCCCCCCCTCTCTCATCTTTTTCCTGAGTACTTAGATTCAAAATATATCTTAAAACATGAGCGAATAAGTCCGATTGTATATCCGTATGAATGGTCTTTTGAGATGCTAAAGGATGCAGCGTTGTTAACCTTAGACCTGATGCTCAAGTGCCTAGAAAATGGTTTTATTCTAAAAGACGGCTCTGCTTGGAACTTGACCGTTCATAACGGCAAGATGTGCTTTTTTGATGTGTTGTCTATTGATTGCTATCGTGAAGGTCAAACGTGGAATGGGTACGGTCAGTTCTGTGAAGAGTTTTTGTGTCCTTTGATGATCAAGAGCAACTTGGGCTTGGATTTTCAATCGTTTTTCAAAGGATCTCTTAGGGGAATCAGCGGTAAGTTAGCTGCGAAAATGATACCGATGCGGTCAATTTTTAAACCCAGAGTCTTCAAGCATATCTTTCTTCGAAGTCTTTTCGAAAACAGCAAATCAATCAACTCTAGCCAAATCAAGGGTCATTTCCAAATGCCTAAATCAGGGCTTATAAGCTTGATCAAATCTCTTAAGAAGGTGATTTTAGGTTTGCGGTCCAAAGCCAAATATTCTGTTTGGCTTGGGTATGACGATCGTAATTCCTATAGGGACGTGGACACGAAAGCGAAAGAGGATCTTGTGTCGGCATTCCTCGATAGCAATAAAATAAAATCGCTAATTGACCTTGGGTGCAATACTGGTCATTATTCTTGTGATATCTCTCTTGGCCACATCAAAGTGTTTGCTTGTGATGTGGACAGCGATTGTATAGACGTAGTGTTTAAACGTGCTTGTCCCACGATTGTCCCGATAGTTCTGGACCTTATGAATCCATCGCCTTCCTGCGGTTGGGCCTTAACTGAAAGAAAGTCGATATATGAACGCCTTGGAAAACAGGATGGGTTTTTGGCATTAGCGCTGGTGCACCATATATGTATAGCGAACAATGTGCCGCTTGATTATTTTGTGCAGCTGTTGAAGTCATTAGCATCATCTGGCGTGCTTGAATGGATTTCAAAAGAGGATCCGATGGTTAAAGCGCTACTGAGAAATAGAGACGATGTGTTTCAGGATTATTCGTGGGAGAACTTTAAGAGCGTTGTACAGAAATACTTTAAAATATTAAAGACTCAGGATATTAATAACGGAACAAGAACCCTCTGCCTTCTGGAAGCTGTATGACATGTAGAATCTGTAAAAGCGCGACAACTGAGGTTGTGGACTTAGGAAAGATGCCGATTGCGAATGGTTTTTTGGACGAACGCCAGTTCAAAGATGAGTGCTTTTTTGACCTAAAAACCGCGTTTTGTGAAAAATGCAAAACTTTCCAGCTTGTTCAGCAACCGCAGCCGGAAATGATGTTTCACGATCATTACGCTTTCTTTTCAAGCACGTCTCAGGCGATGATTGAACATTTTGGCCAAATGGCCAGGTCATACTTAAGCGATTTTAACCTCAATAGACCTGATACTTTTGTAGTAGAGCTTGGCAGCAACGACGGCGTTATGCTTAGGCATTTTGCCAATATTGGCATAAAACATTTGGGAATTGAGCCGTCGGCCAATGTTGCAGAAGCGGCTAAGAAAAATGGCGTAAATACTATTACAAAGTTTTTCAACAAGGACGTTGCGCTTGAAGCGATTAAAGAATATGGCAAAGCTGATCTGATCTCTGCAGCTAATGTGATGTGTCATATTCCTGATTTGCGTTCTGTAGGCGATGGAGTCGAGATATTGCTGAAAGACGATGGTATCTTCGTGTTTGAAGACCCTTATTTGGGAGATATGATCCAAAAGACTTCATACGATCAGATATACGACGAGCATGTCTACTTGTTCTCTTTGCAGTCTGTATCCAATATTTTTGCTAGTCATGGGCTGGAGGTTTTCAGGGTCGCGCCTCAGGTTACTCATGGTGGGTCGATGAGGTATTATCTTTGCCGGAAGGGAAAGCGCCCCACAGAAGAGTCTGTTAATCATCAGCAACAAATGGAAAGACGACTAAAGCTAGACAGCATGGAAACGTTTGTCTCGTTCAAAAACGCCTGCGAGCAACACAAGAAGGACTTTTTGGGTCTACTGACTAATCTTAAGAACGAGGGCAAGCGCATTGTCGGTTATGCGGCAACGTCCAAAAGTACGACTGTGCTGAATTACTGCGGTATTGGGTCAAAACTAATCGAGTATATTTGCGATACAACGCCTATCAAGCAGAATAAATTCAGCCCTGGGATGCACATCCCAATAAAACCTTACGACCATTTCAAAAAAGATAATCCAGATTATGTGGCGCTGTTTGGCTGGAATCACGCTAAAGAGATTTTAACTAAAGAGTCCGCCGCTGGGGGGGGGGGGACTATAAGTGGATAACTTTTGTGCCAGAAGTAAAGATTTTGACGGAAGCAGAAGTAAAATCCCTAATAAAATGACCAGAATCCTATGCGGCAATCCGGTCGCCCAGTTCCATAGCCATAGGCAGGAGATATTGGAATCCATTAAGCGCGTTTTGGATAATGGGCCGTATATTCTTGGGCCGGAAGTCGTTGCGTTTGAGCAGAAGTTTGCCGCCTATAACGACGCGAAGTATTGCGTTGGGGTTGGCAGCGGCACTGACGCGCTTGTACTGGCGATGAAGGCGCTTGATATCGGGGCTGAAGATGAGGTCATCACCGTATCACATACAGCCGTAGCTACAGTTTCGGCTATAGTCGCAATCGGCGCTACGCCGGTTTTGGTGGACATAGAAGAAAAATACTATACGCTTGATCCAAATCTAATAAAGCCAGTTATTACAAAAAAAACTAAAGCCATAATCCCCGTGCATCTTTACGGGCAACCTTGCGATATGGACGCCGTAATGCAAATAGCCAGTAAATATGGGCTGTATGTTATAGAAGACTGTGCCCAAGCGCACGGCGCCACTTATAAAAGCCGAAAAGTTGGTGCTATGGGGGATGTAGGTTGTTTTAGCTTCTATCCCACCAAAAACCTAGGCGCTGTAGGCGATGGCGGCGCCGTCATCACCAATAATTATAGCGTCTCTGAACGAATTAAACGCCTGCGACAGTACGGTTGGGATAAGAATCGTGTCAGTCAAGAGTCTAGCACAGTTTCCAGGCTGGACGAGCTCCAGGCGACTATATTGAGGGTGAAGTTGGAATACCTTGATGATGATAACGACAAAAGGCGTAAAGCGGCTAGTCTGTACGATAATAAGCTGGCAAATAAAGGCTGGTCGTTACCTGCTGTTAGACCGGATAGTGTGCATGTTTATCACTTATACGTGGCAAGAGTTAACGATAGGCAACAGGTAGTGTCCGATTTAGCCAAGGTTGGCATAGATGCAGGCATTCACTACAGCTGTCCGGCGCATATGCACGCGGGAATGAAAGGGAAAGTTTACGCTCCGGCTCCTTTAACGGTAACAGAAAAGATCGTTAAAGAAATTATGTCATTGCCCATTTATCCAGAAGTAGACGCCATACATGTAACAGAGGTTCTAAAAGACGTATGACACAAGAAATTTTCAGCGTTTGGGAAGGCGTTTACAGCAATTTTGCTGAAGTAGGCGGAGATACCGGCGTTTTCGAAAGTGATCACTGGATAAACAGGCAAAAAGAAAAGCTCCAGCGAGCGATTGAGGATTTTAAATCCGGCCTAGCATACTCAAAGGATTATCCATTATCTCTGGTAGTTGCCATGCTGATTGATGAACAGAGAGAGGGGGGGGGGCAACGAGTTAAAGTTCTGGATTTTGGCGGCGGTATGGGATTGCAGTACCTTGATCTTATAACAAAAGTGCCAAGCGCAGAAGAGCTGGTGGACTATACCATCTTGGATAATGAAAAACTTATTGATGCAACCTGTGGTTGTATGAAGCAATTCAAGAATTTAAGTTTTGTGACCACATTAAGCGTGGTCAGAGGCGATATGGATATCGTTCATATGGGAAGCTCGCTTCAGTATGTAGAAAAGTGGCAAGGGTTGCTTGCTGAATTAAACGAAAAGTTTAGGCCAAAGTACTTTGTGTTCTCTGATCTTCTGGCTGGCGACATACCAACATTCGTTAGCGCACAGGTATATTTTGGGCAGAGGTGTCCCGTCAATATGCTGAACAAAGAAGAATTTACTGAATTACTTTTTGGTTTTGGATTTAAAGTTTTATATTGTTCACTGTTTAAAGCGGCTATTTTGGGCTATGAATATCTTCCTAATCAAGCGCTTCCGGAACAATATCAAATGGAATACTCTTGCCATATGGTCTTCAAAGGAGCTTATAATTGAATAGCGAATACGGTAGTAAGCTTGGCTTGGAGGGAATCGAAGCTCCTTGGCATAATCTGTTTTTAAATGTAGAAAAAGTGTACACGTTGCAAACAGAAAATTTTAAGATTGAAGAATTGCATCATATATCAAGCATCTATTATTTTTTAAGTCGTTGTATATATGCAAAACTAGCACAACAGCGCCGTGAAGAGTTGGTTTATGATTCTGAGATTAATTTATTATCGCTTTATTTACCACAAGAGATAGGCGAATTTGGTCCAGTCAAGGGCTGGATTTGGAGAAAAATTTAACGAGCGTTGGGTGCCTCATGAGAAACATTATTTTTGTTGCTAAAACCACTGGGCTTGAATGTCTTGAATTCCATTTAAGGACATTTGAAAATAACGAAAATTTTATAGTGGTGATGGAGCCTAACAAAGATGAAATAAAAGGCTATTTAAATGAAAGGTCTATGCAGTTTATCGATATAGATAATTTCTCTATAGATCTGTTAAGAGGACATTGTTTTGATTGGCTTTTAAATTTATGGGGAGGGCATATTTTTAAACAAGACATGCTAAATATGGTAAAAAATTCGCTTAATATTCATCCAAGCTATTTACCATATGGTCGTGGCAGAGACCCGGTAGTATGGGCCATTAGAAATCATCATCCTGCTGGGGTGACATTGCACAAAATAAATGAAAAAGTAGATGAGGGGGGAAATTTGGTACCAAGAACAAAAATCATATAATTTGCCAATTAAAGCAAGAGAATTGTACAACAAGATTATTGCTCTTTGTATTGATGTTTTTAAACGCAAGTGGTCAGAAATAAGATGTAAGTATTTTTACCCCCCCCCCCCCCCCCCTTCATCAGTTGACCATTTTAAACTGTGCGCCTCACTAGAACAAAGGGTTACCAGAAAAAGAAAAGATTTAATCCGCGATCAACTGATAGTTTTTGAAGATTTAAGTAACGAACAAAAAGCGTGTTCCGTAGATTATGGGCCCATGATTTTTGGCCAAATTATTCAGCAATTTTAGAGATTAATGGCTAAAAATATAAGATAAGACTGGCAAGAAGTTGAAAATTGATATTTGACTAACAATGACTGAAATTAATAATTTTAAGCAAAAATTATTTTGCTGGGGGGGGGGCGATCAGGCAATTTGTATGTTGCCTATATTGGCCAAAATGGGCATTAAATATGATGTTGTCGTCGACGAGATCAAAGATCAGGTAGACTTTAATTGTTCGTTGTTTTTGAAGAGTAAAGATGATTTTATTCATTGGGCTAAGAATAGAGATTTTTCGAATTGGAGCTTTATAATTGCAATTGGGAATCCGTACGGTTTTGTAAGATGTGAAATCCACGATTGGCTGAAATCTATTGGCATGTCTCCCGTAACGATTTGTTCTGAGTCCGCTTATTTGGAAAAAGATGTCATTTTGGGTGAAGGGTGCCAGATTATGAACAAGGCTTTGTTGAGTACAAAAGCTGTTATAGGCGATCAGTGTATATTGAATACAAACTGCCTAGTTGAGCATCATTGTAACCTGTCGAGCGGGGTAGAGATTGGCCCTTCCGCCACGCTATGTGGGCGAGTGATAATAGAGCGCTATTCTTGGGTAGGGGCTGGTGCTACTGTCCTACCTAGATTGAACATTGGAGCTAATTCTATAATAGGGGCGGGTAGTACATTGTGCAAAAGTGCGGAAGATGCGTCGGTATACGCTGGTGTTCCTGCAAAATTTCTTAAAGAAAACCAGTTTAGACCAGTCTCCTAGGCATTATAAAACATTACAGCAGAAAAGAAAAATGCAAGAAATATACATGTGCGGTCCGGATGTTACTGAATATGAAGAAAAAATCGTCTTGGATGCACTACGCAACTGTTGGTATGGTAAGCAGGCATATTACTACGTTGAGTTGTTTGAAAAAGAGTTTGCAGAATACCATAGGCGCCAATATGCATTAATGACGCCTAATTGTACCAGCGCGATACATCTTTTGTTATCGGGGTTGGGCATAAAAGAGGGAGATGAGGTTATCGTCCCTGATTGCACGTGGATAGGGACCGCAGCCCCGGTCGTATACCAAAGAGCAATTCCGGTATTTGCCGACATAGATGAGTATGATTGGTGCATACGTTGCGACGACGTTATCAGCAAAATAACTAGCAAAACTAAGGCGGTGATTGCCGTAGATTTATATGGTAATATGCCAAACTTTGACAGCCTTGCCGACATATGCAACAAAAATAATCTGTTTTTAATAGAGGATGCCGCCGAGGCTTTGGGGTCCAAGTATAATAACAAGCCTGCCGGGAAGTTTGGTATAGGCTCTACATTCAGCTTCCACAGGACGAAAACCATAACCACTGGTGAAGGCGGCATGCTTTTGCTGGATGATGAAAAGCTCTATCAGAGATGTAAGTTTTTAAGAGATCACGGGCGTTCACCTGGATCATATTTCAGCACAGAGGTTACGTTTAAATATATGCCATCCAACCTGGCGGCAGCGCTAGGTTATGCTCAATTTAAAAGATTGGATGAATTGGTTAATAAGAAAAGGTGGATATGGCAATCATTTAAAAACAACTTTTCTGATATGACCGATTTATATTTTAATCCAGAGCCTGAAAATGTCTTCAATGGTGTATGGGATACGGCTATGGTTTTTGGGTATTCACATAATCTGACTAAAGCATACGTACTTGAAAGCCTAAACAAAGCTAATATGCCCAGCAGGCCGTTCTTTTATCCATTATCGATGTTGCCAGCTTTTGGTGGTAATGTGGTTCGTGGGCAACAAAACTGCCCAGTTGCTTATAGTGTTTCGGAAAGAGGGATAAATCTACCTTGTTCGTTGATTTTAACAAAAGATCAAATAGATTTTATGAGCGAAGTTTTAAGAAAAATTATTTTGAGACAAAATGTTTAATCATGCACAACCTCTCAGACATTAATACAATAACTTTCCCGTGTTTTGAGCGTGAGCCTGGAGAGCTGTTCGTGTACGAGCAATTCAATGGCGTACCATTCGATATAAAACGCGCTTTTGTTATAAAGGCTAAGGAAGCAACAGACAGAGGAAGCCACGCGCACAAAGAATGTTCTCAGCTTATGATAACTCTTGCTGGCACTTGCATTGTGACGTGTGATGATGGTAAAGGCAAGGCGAGCACAACATTAAACAAAGGTGCTGAGGGATTGTTTGTTCCGCCAACTATCTGGGCAGAACAGCATTACAAGCCTGGCGCGATTTTGTTAGTGCTGACGGATATGCTGTACTGCGCAGAGGACTATATAAGGGATTATGATGAATTTTTAATGTTTAGATCAGAGGGAGACGTATCATGAATTTATTACAAAAAATAAGATGGCGTTTGGAGAAGTACGTGACCGACCCCATGGTCAGGCATTACCTTAGATTCCGTTTGTTTGAGCGTGAGCAAACTAAGAACTTTGCCTTCATTACAGAGCCGCGTTTAAAAAAAATACCTGCATCTAAAGAATTTCAAGATTTTGTGTGCGCCGGTGAAATGAATTGTCTGTATGAAGAAAGGTTCGACGCTGCCTATAGCAGAGGCGTAAAGAACGATCCGTATAATTGTGAAGCCAAAGAATATCTGCGGTATCGTGTATATATCGATACAATCTTTGCCGAGCTAGCTAGAGCGGGGGGGGGGGGGGCATTACTGTACAGTTGGAGTTAGTTGGGGAATTGTTTGTCGGACAGTTTACGATTATTTAAATCAAGGCGGTTTTTGGGGCGATAGAAAATACTACTTGGTAGATAAATGGGAGCAAGTGCTGGTAGCCTCCAGTATAGGCTCTAGCCAAAACAATTTTCAATCAGTTTACTGCGGCGACTTCGAGTGGGTAAAAAAAGAGTTTAGCGATCCGGGATTTACGATAATAAAAGATTATGCCCCTCAAGGGGTTAAAGAAATAGAAAATTTATCGTATCTGCACTTCAACACTGGAGATAAAGTTGCAGATGTTTCGACCATAAAGTTGCTTTATGACCGTATGACAACTCCAGGAATTGTTGTTATGGATAATTATTCTTGTGATTATGGGATAGATTCTGTAGATACGTTCTTGCGCAGCAAAGATAACATAGTGATTCCTATGGCAAGCGGGCAAGGAATCATCTTGAAGTTGTAAAAACATTCATCGCTGAAGCGTTAAAGTAATGGGGAGGGGGATCTATCCAAGCAAACGCTTATCTTTACACGCCTCTGGGTTATGGGGATAATACGCCGAGGTTATACTAAGGAGTTAAGTCTTGAGAGTCATTGTCACGGGTGCGCTGGGGCATATAGGGTCGGCGCTGATTCGGCAGTTGCCGGTATTTTTTGACCGGCCTGAGATCTTGATGGTAGATAACCTCTCTACCCAAAGGTACTGCAGCCTGTTTGATTTACCTGCCAAAGGTCAGTACGAGTTTATACAAGAAGACGTCAGAAAAACCGATTGGGACAAAATTTTGCCAGAAGCGGATTGCCTGGTACATCTCGCAGCCATAACCGACGCAGCCGGAACCGCAGATAAGCCAGAGCTGGTACGCGACAATAATCTTGGTGGAACCACAGCTGTGACAAGCGCTTGTCTTAAGCATGATATTCCCATGATATTTCCATCTTCCACAAGCGTATACGGCTCGCAAAACAGTTTGGTCGATGAAACCTGTACCGAGCTATGCCCGCAAAGTCCTTATGCAGAAAGCAAGATTGCAGAAGAAATATTAATAAAGGATTTTGTTACCAAAGGCCTGAAGGCCTGCATTTGCAGATTTGGAACCATATACGGCAAGTCGGTTGGTATGCGCTTTCATACCGCCGTCAATAAGTTCTGTTGGCAAGCTGTGATGGGACAGCCGATTACCGTTTGGCGCACTGCCATGGATCAAAAACGTCCATATTTGGCTTTAAGCGACGCTTGTAAGGCCCTTACGCACATAATCAAGGGAAATTTGTTTGGAGGATCTGTATACAACATCGTCACCGAGAACCACACGGTACGCGAGGTAGTGGAAACCATTCAAAGCTTTATTCCAAACTTGACCGCAGAGTATGTAGATCACAAAATTATGAACCAGCTGTCCTATGAAGTCTCGGCCAACAAATTCAAAAATACGGGATTCGCGTTTACTGGCAGCCTTAAAAAGGGTATAGAAGAAACCGTTAAGCTTTTAAGAAACGCTAGAGCGTGAATATTATTGTTACCGGTGGGGCTGGGTTTATAGGATCGACCTTTGTGCGTCGTGCATTACGCCAAGGCCATAAGGTTACCAATATTGATAAATTAACATACGCCGGCAGTTTAGATAATCTCCGTGATTGCGTTAATCCTACCCCCCCCCCCCAGCCTAATTATCGTTTTTTTCAAGAAGACGTCTGTGATCGTCCGGCAATTTTAAGCATATTAAGCGAAGCTCAACCCGAAGTTATCGTTCACATGGCGGCAGAAACCCATGTTGACAGATCCATCGAATGCGCAGATCAGTTCGTACGTACCAATGTTCTTGGTACGCAAGCGATGCTGGACGCTGCGCTAAATTGCAGTAAAAAGAGCCGTAAACCGCTGTTCTTGTATATATCAACCGATGAGGTTTTCGGCAGCATTCCGGGAACGGGGCGATTTAGCGAAGAAAGTCCATATAGACCCAATTCGCCATATGCAGCGTCGAAGGCTGCCTCTGATTTCCTGGTAAGAAGTTATCGCAACACATATGGTCTGAGAACAATTACAGTAAATGCGTCTAATAACTACGGCCCATACCAGTTTCCAGAGAAGCTTATCCCCTTATCCATCTCAAATGCGCTTAAAAAGCTGCCAATCCCGATTTACGGCGACGGTATGCAAGTAAGGGACTGGCTTTATGTAGAAGATCATGTAGACGCTTTATTTTCCCTTATAGATAAAGGAAGAGAAGGAGAATCTTATTGTATTGGGGCAGACTGTGAACGAAACAACCTGGACGTTATAAGGCAAATTTGCGGGCTGTTGAGCCAAAAGCTCGATGATGAGTTTGATTACGAATCTTTGATAACGCATGTAAAAGACAGGCTTGGTCACGATCTGCGCTATGCGACTGATTCATCAAAGTTGCGTACTCATACTGAATGGACGCCCACAACCTCTTTCGAGGAAGGGCTAAGCAAAACTGTTGATTGGTATATAAAAAAGTCCAGCAATAACTGTAGCACTAAGTCTTAATTTCTAAATTAATCCACTCGAACACTTTTGCTTTTGAGTGTCCGCCAACCAAGGCGCTAACCTTGGCTCCATTACTGAAAAGTACCAATGTAGGAATGCTCAATACCCCATATTTGTCGGCAACTGCCGGAGATTCATCTATATTAATTTTCACAAACTCGACCCGACCGGCAAGCTCGGCCGACAGCTCGTTCAACAACGGAATCATGCTTCTGCACGGAGGACACCACTCAGCGGCAAAATCCACAACAACCGGAGTACCAGACTTGAGTACCCTTGCCTCAAAATCACTCTCCTGTATTTGCTGCATGAACAAGCCTTGATCTAAACTTTAGCTATAAAAACGATGCTCATGATAGCCGTAACTGCATAAAAGATCAATTGTACTGACTTTTACAATATTTCACCGTTACCGCTGATTTCCTTTATGTTTCGGGGGAGGCCTAAAAAATAGCCCTGCCCCATATCAAATCCAGCCTCTAAAGCCACTTTGAGATCATTTGTATTCTCTATACCCTCAATAACAGTTTTACAATTTAAAGCACGGGCGATCTGCATGTAATCTGTCAAAACATTCGTGACAGTCGTTTCATCACTGGCGTTAGACAAAAATAATCTGTCAAACTTGATAATCGAAAATGGAAAGCGCCTAAGAGCTTGTTCAGAAATCTTTCTGCCCGCGCCGTAGTCATCCAGGGCCAATGTTATACCGCTGGCTTTAATATTATTTAAAATAGACTCTACTGCCAGCATTGAGTTGGCCGAGAACTCCTCGCTTATTTCTACAACAATGTCGCTCAGCGGAAAATTATGTCTTGCACAGACGGTTATTATGCCTTTAATCAGAGCAGGATTCATAATTTCATTTTCGTTGATATTGACCGCTAGTTTCTTGCCAGGAGAAATCTTGCACTTCGATAAAACTCTGTCCAGAATTTCGGCCGAATTCAGATAGTATTTGTTGTTATCAACAAAAAACCCAGCAATTTCCATGTTTGAGATAAAACTGCTTAGAATTTCATAGCAAACGACAGCGTAGTCTTTCATATCCAGAATAGGCTGAACTTTGATAGATACTTTGTCTTTGATATTCGTTAAATCCATATCATTGGCGCAAAAACAACCTTTCTATATCTTGCGAGAAAATCTTCACAAAGCTTGGGCGTCCGTGATTACACTGACCCATGTTTCTGTTAGAACTGATCGATCGTAGTATTACGTCCATACGTTCAGCGGACAAATACTGACCACCTTTTATGCTTGAATGGCAGGCTAATGTCGCTAGTTTGCGTAAAATCTTCTCTTGCAGAACCTGATCGAACGATTCGGTTTTCTCGTCTTTGATTATTACCAAAATGTCGTCTACTAGCGTTCTGACGTCGCACGAGGTATCTGCCGGCATGTAACGCACTGCCAAGTGATTTTCGTCCAATTTTTCAATGCCAAAGCCCAAGGCCGCCAGTTCCGACTTATTCTCCTCTACAAGAGCAACCAGCTCGCTTTCTGTTTCAATGACCTCTGGCGTCAGCAACTGTTGTACGTTCAGACGCCGTTTGTCTTTAAACCTTTCATAAAGAAGGCGTTCATGTACAGCATGTTGATCAACTATGACCAGAGCGTCTTCTGTTTGAGCAAGTATATAACGGCCAAACAGCTGCCCTAGTACGCTGCCAAGCGGCGTGGAGGATATGTCGGCAAACAAACCTTCATCTCGCGTTGTCTTTTGCGTGGCAATCGTTGCTTTGCGAGCAACATTGCCGTTGTAAACCACTGCTTCATCAATTGATATATCGTTTAAAACAAAACCATTGGGTGAAGGCGCGCTATATTCAAAATCGATATTTTCTTTACCGTTTGTGTGCGAAACATTGGGAACAGTTTTTTTTACTATTTTATTTATGAATCCATGTCCCAACGATGATGAAGTTTGGCTAGAGTATGGCGCTATAGCCGATTTAAGAGCTTGCACTAAAGCTTCTCTTATGTCGTTACTGCGCCTAAATCTGACTTCGGTTTTTGCAGGGTGTACATTAACATCAAGGTCGCTGGGATTAATCTCGATAAATAAAGCCAGTCGAGCATATCTGCCCATTGGTATTAATTCACGATAAGCTACATTAATTGCGCTGGTCAGGAACTTATCTTTAATCGTACGGCCATTAACAAATATATACTGATGTGTGACAGTTGCGCTGTTTGCGGTTGGAACGCTGCAAAAACCAGAGATTTTACAAGCGCTGGATGTGAAATCAACCGAGCACATATCACCAATATCTTGCTTACCTAGAACGTCCTTAATCCTTTGTTCAACTTTGTCGGTTTGCGCGAAATCAAAGCTTACAGAGTTTTCCGACGCCAGCTTAAACCCAACATTATGATTCGCCAAAGCCAGTCGTCTTGATATATCAACGCACTGTGCAAGTTCAGTCGCGTTGCTTTTCAGAAATTTCAGCCTAGCCGGCGTGGCGAAAAACAGATCGCTTATCTCGACGTACGTTCCTTTGGCCCCATGTGCAATCGGATTAAGCGAAAAGCCTTCACCGCCGGCAATATCAAGCTGCCATCCATTTTCGCGATGTTCCCGCCAAGACTTGATTGACATCCTAGACACTGAACTTATCGTAGCCAAAGCCTCGCCGCGAAATCCAAATGTGGAAATGTCGCTTAAATCGAAGTCCGTAAGCTTAGACGTTGTGTGTCTTTCGACGGATAAAGTCAGGTCTTCTTTGTCCATGCCACTGCCGTTATCGCGTACGCATATCATCGTTTTGCCGGCATTACGCACCTGTATATCGATTTGATCCGCCCCAGAATCCAAGGCATTTTCGACAAGCTCTTTGATGACCGAAGCCGGTCGTTCTACTACTTCGCCGGCAGCTATTTGGTTTATGACGTTCTGTGGCAGGCGTACTATTGGCATCTAGCTGACAATTTGCTTCTTAAAAGACGCTTAATTTTCTCTACCGCTGGTTGATTAAATGCATCTATCTTCAATATATCAGCTGTAATCACCACTTCCAATATAAAATAAGCCATTAATTGTCCCAGGGAACGCTCGTCAAGATCAGGAATTTCCAGGTATCTTAAAGGCCTGCCTTTTTGAACAAGCGCCTCAATCGTTGCATCACGCGCTGCGCTGAATACAACGTTAAGGCCATGCCTTTCCAGAAACGCAGCATCTGCGTCCTTAGGTAAGCCTGTAATCAGCAAATCCTTGTAGCTGTTACCCACGCCCAGAACGGTGAACAGTTTATCATCGGGGCCGTCTAGGTAAAGCTGTAATTGACTATGCTGGTCTACGGTTCCGCAAGCGATAATTGGTGTGGAACCAAATCCTTGTTTGCCCAAACTTTCCGCCCAAAGCTGAGCAAACCAGCGCGCAAACGACGCCAGACAATCCCCATAGTGCATAAGCACAAAAGCGCTTATCGACCTGCCTTTTCCTTCCTTTGCTTCGCTGAGTTTTTGAGCGACAGCACAAATGCTGGCTTTAAAATTTTGACCTGCTGCCTCCTGTGTTTGTAAGGCTTTAATAACGTCCCAAGCTCCATCGCACAGGGCGCTTGCATCAAGTCCAGCAATAACCGTTGGCAGTATTCCAACAATCGAAAAAACCGAAAATCTTCCACCAACATCTTTTGGATGAGGGAAAACGCTAATAGCATGTTGACCTGCCAATTTAGCCAAAGATGACTGATCTGACTCGGTAACAGTAAAAAATCGTTTGCTTAAAAGGTCGCCCCTACCGGCTTTGCTTAACAGAAATTTATTTATAACTATAGCTGTTTGAGCCAGGATTTCTGGGGTTTCTCCGGACTTGCTGGTTGCGATAAAGGCAGTATCATTAAAATCGACAGCCTCTAAGGACAGATTTATTTCCCTGGGGTCGATATTTTCCCAGAACTCAACTGAAGGCGCTGACGGGTTTTCATGATATGCAGATAAAGCGCATACAGCCTGTCCCCCAAGGCTTGATCCGCCGGTGGCCAGCATTACAACTTTGCTTACGTCGCCGATTCTTTGGGCTATATCTTTTGCTAACGAACAAGCCTTATCAGCATCACTCAAAACCTTAAGCCCAGTCGGAAATCCTTCATTGAGACGAAATTTCAGCAGTTCCTCAATAAGCGAGCAATCACCCTGATTTTTAAACAGCGATTTGCCGTCTAGCTTGAACATGGTCAACTGCACACCTAATACAGAAGTCGTTTTATTTTAGAACAAAAACCCGCAAGGCGATACCCTAACAACATACCGCTTTACTTTGGAATACCTTGCGGCCTATACATCCAAAGGCCAATCAATCTAGCAAGAAAAGACAGTGCAAAGTCGCCTTAAGATGTTTTTTAAAACCAAAACCTCAACTTCAGGGTCATTCTTAAGCCCGAAAGTATGGTCGATGATGTTTGTTGGATTTGCAGCCGGTCTGCCGTTCCTTATGACTTTAAGTCTTTTAGACATTTGGCTAAAGCAATCTGGGGCGTCCTATACCCTGATAGGGATGTTTGCGATTTGTCACTGGCCTTTTATGTTTAAGTTCCTAATCTCTCCCTTTATAGATAAATTCGATTGTCCCTATTTTTCCCATCGACTTGGAAGAAAAAGAGGCTGGGTTGTGGCAAGCCAGCTGGCGATTTTCGCAGGACTTTGCGGAATATCTTTATGTGACCCGACTAAAAACCTGGTTCCTTTAGCCATATTTGCCAATATTGTTGCTCTCGCTTATGGATGTCTGGACATTGCCCTATATTCCTATCAAGTAGATCGCATAGAGAATGAATCAATAGGTCCCCGTGCCAGCATGATCACTTTTGGCTTTCGCCTTGGTATGCTTACAGCCAGCAGCGGCGGATTGTATTTATCATATTACGTCGGTTGGCATTTAACATATTTCTTGCTGGGATGTATTGTGGTACTAAGCACGATTCCCATACTTCTGCTGCCCGAACCTGAGCGTGGTATTTCAAAAGAAAGACGCATGTTCACGCTTATTACGAATAAATTTGAGCACAATCTTTCCAGTCGTAGATTTTTAACAATTAAATCAACGTTTTTTGAATGCTTGATCTGTCCGTTCAAAGGGTTTAAGCGCCACCCGCAGTGGTTTCTTATTCTGTTTATCATTGCTACTTTTAAAATCGGCGACGTTATGGCGCACAAAATGGCCAAGCCAATGTACTTAGAGCTTGGTTTTTCGACTGTAGATATAGCCAAAATCGTTACAGCCTACGGCATGATTGCTACAATTACCGGAGGGTTTATAGGAGGTCTTTTTATCCGCAGCCGAGGTTTGCTTAAAGTCATGTTTTTCACGGGCGCCGCTCACTTACTCGCCACGCTTCTTTACATGCTTATCTACTGTGTCGGTTACGACATACCATTGCTGTGCCTGATAACCTTTATTGTAAACGCGACCGGCGGCATGATGATGGTTGGCTTTATGTCGATGCTTTATGGCCTGTGTCGTACTGGATACCCAGCCACGCAGTTTGCTATATTTTGGGCAATATATGAGTTCTGCGGCATGTTTTTCCGTTCGTTGTCAGGTATGCTGGTTGACAATTTTGGCTGGATCGTCTTTTACTTGATAACCATGGTTTTGTCCGTACCCAGTCTAATCGCCATTAAAGAGCTCGACCGAACTGACAGTACGCTTAACGATCTATCACAAAAAATTTAATACAAATGACATTTGGGGCCGTTAAAGAAAAATTTCTGGATATTCTATTTCCACCAACTTGCGCGTTATGTGAGGCCCAGCTTCAAACTCAAAAGCATGCTGAGCTTTGCGGTAACTGCTGGCAGCTGGTCAAGTTTATAACCAAACCCTATTGCAAAATTTGCGGCCTGCCATTGGATTATGGCGATGACAATCAAGTCTGTTTAGGTTGTACACAAAACAAGCACAACTTTGACTATGCTCGGGCGGCTGTTGTTTATGGCGCTATAGGTAAAGATCTGATACTAAAATTCAAACATGGCGACAAAATCAGCTTACAAAAAATGCTGG
The DNA here is from genome assembly GCA_031267535.1 of Holosporales bacterium. Taxonomy (GTDB): domain Bacteria; phylum Pseudomonadota; class Alphaproteobacteria; order UBA3830; family JAIRWN01; genus JAIRWN01. The sequence goes on from JAIRYS010000031.1 coordinate 17,954, forward strand.
CCAATTGGCTGTTGCGAGCTATATCCGAGCTGCCATCAGCAAACGTGGATAAGAGCTCGTTAATTTTGGCGCCGGTTTCCCTGCATTGGACCAGGCTTTTAATGCGTAAATATAATCAAGCCGCCCTTTTGGCAAAAGACATTAACGTAAAAACAAAAATACCATGTGCGCTGGATCTTCTTAAAAGAACTGTTATGACAAAATCACAAGGGCGTCTTGGCCTAAATCAAAGGCGGGCTAACGTAAAGAACGCTTTTCAACTGAATCTCAAATACAAGGGCAACCTGTGTAACAAAACTGTGTTGCTAGTAGATGATGTTTTTACAACCGGTTCGACACTGAATGAATGCGCTAAAGTCCTAAGACGCGAAGGAGCGAAGGAGGTTCACGTTGCCACTATCGCCAGGACGCACCACCCTTGGGCGGCGTCATGAAACACACAGCACAGCTGTCCTGTCGCACTTAGTTCAAACCTCAATAACCCAAATCAAAAGATATCTTGGTAAGGAAGCGACAGTAAAACAAAGATCTATTTACACCCATCTTTTTTGAATAAGGCTTTTATTTTATGCCAATAGAGCTTAACAATAGCCAACACTCCAGCTGCTCCGCCAAAAATAATCTGCAACAGCATATTTCCCGTACCGCCGTCCAGATAAGCATAAGCATTTTGCGATAAAACCATAAATATAACAACCAACAGCGTCAAATTAACCATTCTTCAATTACCTCTTTTAAAATCAAACATCTTAGCGCCTATTATTAACTGTCCTTCGCTTTGCTGATTGCGCTGCCCAGGATATCGCCCAGACTGGCGCCGCTGTCTACTGAGCCATATTCAGCCATGGCTTTCTTTTCTTCTTCAATTTCCAGAGCGCGAACAGACAACAAGAATCGCCTCTCTGCCTTTTCAAGCGAAATTATCTTGGCGTCGAACTTTTCACCTACAGTAAACCTGTCAATACGTCTTTCTTGACGATCCTTAGACAACTCCGCTTTTTTGATTGTACCAATCACGCCGCCGCTAAATTCTACTTCGATTCCATCGTCTATGGTTTTTATAACGGTACAAGTAACAACCGACCCACGATTCAGGTTATCCAAAGCGTCTTTATACGGATCTTCATTAAGCTGCTTAATGCCAAGCGAAATTCTTCCCTTTTCGGCGTCAACTTCAAGAACTTTTACCTTAATGGTATCGCCGCGTTTATAATCTTTGATTGCCTCTTCTCCAGGGCGGTTCCAGGACAGATCGTTAAGGCGAACTATTCCGTCTATGTCATTTGTAATCTTAACAAACAGCCCAAAGTTAGTTACGTTGGTTATCTCCCCCTCAAATTCAGTATCAACAGGGAAGTTACCGGCAACTCGTTCCCAAGGATTCGGTTCAAGTTGCTTGATACCCAAGCTAACGCGCCTTTTTACTGGATCGACGTCCAGAACGATAACTTCAATTTTATCGCCAATTGGAGCAACCTTATGAGGATTGATATTCTTCTTCCAACTGATTTCGCTTACATAGACAAGCCCTTCAACCCCTGTCAACAGTTCAACAAATATACCGTACTCAGCGGTATTTGTGATTTTACCTGTAACGCGATCACCGGACTTGAACTTGGATTCAATCCCTTCCCACGGATCGTTATCAAGCTGCTTGAGGCCAAGGGAAATCCTTTGCGTTTCTCGGTTAAATTTTATGATTTTTACCTGGATCCGCTGCCCAATCTCCAAAACCTCTGATGGGTGAGAGATACGGTTCCAAGCAATATCGCCATTATGCAACAAGCCGTCAATACCGCCTATGTCGACAAACGCGCCATAATTAGTGATATTTTTAACAACTCCTGTAACGACCTGGCCCTCATCAAGCGTAGAGACAACCTTTGCGCGACCCTCGGCATTTTCCTCTTCAAACACCGCCCGCCTGGAGACCACGATATTTCCATACATGTTCTCCATCTTAAATATCTTAAAAGGTTGCGGTATGCCAACAAGCGACGTGACGTCCCTCACAGGCTTGACGTCAACCTGACTTCCAGGCAAGAAAGCCATAACTCCGCCAATATCTACATTGAATCCGCCTCTAACCCGTCCAATTATAACCCCGGTAACCTGCTTGCCTTGGGTAAACGCGTCTTTAAGATCTATCCAAGACTCTTCACGAATGGCTTTCTCGCGGCTAAGTACAACATCGCCATTGCGGTCTTCGTAATGCTCCATATAGACCTTGACCGTATCGCCGATCTTAAGATCAGCCTCTCCTTTGCCTTGAGAAAACTCCTTCAAGGGGATTCTGCCGTCCGATTTGCACCCGATATCAACCAATACACACTCGTTATCGAAGCCCTTCACTACGCCGTCCAGAACTGAACCTACGCTTGGTACAACCTGCAAAGATTTCTCAAATAACTCAGCAAAACTTTCTTCTACCGTTGGATTACTAGAAACCATGTAAAACCTTTTTATTCAAATACCCCCAAAACCTCAGGATACCAACAACAACGCCTAAAAGGTCAGGTTGATCGAGTATTACGTTTAAATTTTGGGATAACATTAAAGAAAAAAACTAAAACACATCGCTCTAAGCCCCCGGCTTAGGCGAAACCAAAACTAGCCCTGCCGCGCTTTAAATCGCGGATTAGTCTTATTGATGACATAAAGCCTTCCACGACGCTTAACAAGCTGGCAATTCTTATGCCGTTTCTTAAGGGTCTTGAGCGAGTTCGCAACCTTCATGCTTCACCTGAAAACATATTCGGGCTTGTTTATACTCACAAACCGCGGCTTTGTCAATTATTTTAAGACAGAACGTGCGCCTGTCGTATTTTGCGATTTACAAAATCTACGGCGTCAATAACTTGTTTTGTTAGATCGTCCCAAGACGCATTGATCGCGCTTAATTTTGCAATAAAAATATACGCTTGGCCGCTAATGCCTATTGAAGATATTATTTGCCGACTTGCTACGCGCAGGCGTCTTTTTACACGATTGCGTTTTACCGCATTTCCCACTTTCTTCGAGACAGTTAGCCCTATGTAAGACGTCCCCTCAATCCCGGGTTCGCTGAACTTAACTGCCTGTAATGTAAAAAAACGAGTCTGGCAGAATATTCCGCTGTGCCTAGCAACAATAAAAGCTTGGCGAGACCTAAGCGATTGTATTTGAGACACCGGAAACTCACAAACTCCCCATTTTAATTTAACAGAATTCACATACAATGATAACCTTTGCTCGCAAACGAATGCTAGCGTAACTTTAAAAATCTTCCAGTGTTGCAAAACAAACACACCACCAAATAAATCATATGTGTTGCATTACAAAAAGATATCGCAAAGATGGGGGGGGGGGGGGTATATTTTTACCAGATGTTTTTTGTGGGTGTAGTGATGAAAAGATTATCGATGTTGTTGGCTGCTGGACTTGTTTGCTCGTGCGCAAGTGTTTGTCGGGCAGATGAGGCTGTGGATCAAGGAAGCGTGGCGCCTAGCGAGGGTGATGCGTTTTCCGGATTTTCTATCGGTGGTGGCGGCGGTATTGATTTTTGCTCTGTAGGGGTTAAAGACCCCAAAATAAGCCCTAGTTCGACGGCGTTTGGTTTAGTGTTGGTTGTCGGCTATGGGCAAGTGCTGGAAAATCAGATATACATTGGTGGAGAATTTGATGTTTCCCTGAAACACTCGTCTAAGTCCAATAAAACAGTAGATATTGAAGCGAATGGCGTGAAAGGTAAGGCAAAACTCGAAGCTAAAAGGCTTATGCCCTCGTTTGGTGGTTTGTTCAAATTGGGCTATTGCTTTGACGGTGCCCCGGTTATAGTGTATGGACTTTTGGGCTTTGAGAATTGGGGCGTTGAATGTTCTGCGACAGTCACTTTAGCTGGCAAGGATCTCACTACTGGTAATGTGTCGAAGCGTTCGACCGTCTTGCGTCTTGGTGGGGGCGTCGGTTATAAATTCGATGAAAATTGGAGTGGTAGGTTAGATCTGCTTTATTCATTTAAAAAAGAACATAAATTTGAAGGTAATAGTCGTTCACTAGAAGCAGATTGCGGGAAGTTCGAGGTTCGCGTATTGGCAGCCTATAACTTTTAGTTTTTTACTTCTAAACCTCTCTTGAAAGCGGCAGAGAATCCATCCTCGGCCGCTTTTTATATTGTGAATATTTAAGTTTTCAAAGCCCTTGAATGAGGTTTGGCGAGTGAAATAAGGTGGAATATGTGCCGAAGGGTATCACTACAAATCAAAGTATCCGAGACTGCCGGTTTCTGATCTACTGCTGCAATGGTAAACGGAGGAGGGATTTTAATCCCATTTCCTGGTTGTGAGAAACCCCAGGGGGGGCGTTTAGTCTTAAGGCCGATCGAAAAGCTATCTCGTGGCGTCTCGATAATTTCGCTTTTGGTCTAGATCGTCTAGGTTATGTAAGGCTGCTGCGACTAGTGTTGCAGGCTTTGATTTAGCCCCCAAGCATGTCGGCGTACGAAACGCCTAACCACATGCTCAG
>JAIRYS010000037.1 GCA_031267535.1 Holosporales bacterium
ATGCTGTTCGCTAAATAAAAAAAATGTTTCCAATAGAAAACCAACCTTAACCGCTTCTGCACCCCTAAAACTTGATTGTGACGCAAGGATATATGACTCGGTGATAGTTGTGAATATTATTACCCATAAAATTATCCTCCGAAGAAGGTTGGGCTTTAGTTGGTTTGGCCTCTAGGATTTGTTGTGGGCTCTTACAGTTTTTATTATTCGCTGTATTTCGCTCACGGCTGTTTCCAAATTGTCATTTATAACCGTATAGTCATATGTAGAGGCCTTGCTTATGTCTTCTTGCGCTTGAGTAAGGCGGTTTTCCATATCTTTGGGAAGATTTTGGCCTCTTTTAATCATTCTTTTCTTTAAGACATCTAAGGATTTTGGCAGTAAAAATATCCCAACCGCCCTTTCTTTTAAATTTGCTTTAACTTGGGCATATCCTTGCGTATCCAGCACCAGCAACGCATCAAACCCTGCCTCTAAAAGTGATCCAACGTACTTCGAAGAAGTTCCATATAATTCACCAAAAATCTCAGCGTGCTCAAGAAACTCTCCGTTGTTCCTCATCGACAAGAACTTACCTCGATCTGTAAAGAAGTAGTCCTTGCCGTCAATCTCGCCAGTTCTTGGTTTGCGAGTACAAAAAGACACTGAGCGCTTAATTTTGTCGTCATGCGCAACCAGAGCTTTTGCGGCAGTGGTTTTTCCGCCACATGAAGGAGCGGATAAAATAAACAAATTGTATTTTCTTTTTGTACTAGGCATAAGCATCAATTTGTTTTTTTCGTTAAACGCCCTAAAAATAGCACGATTATCGAAATTTAAGAGAGAAATTGTTCTATAAAAAAATTACTAAATTTTTATGCAAAAGTACTGTTGACAACTGTCGAATTTTAGTTAAGAATATAAGTATTGCCTCTGTCGTGATAAATTGACAGAAGAGTGATTGTGGATGTTTGTTGTTTATTAAGTGTGGAGTTTTGGATATGGCAATAGCAAAAATAAAAAAAGAATCAACGGAATGGTTAGGCGCTCAATATGAAGGCGCTTTGGAAGGGAAGAAAAAGGTCAGATTTAGTTCCCACCTTAAGTTCCTTAGAAAAAGCACCGGATTGACTCTTGAAGGTCTTTCTGAGTTGACCGGAATATCGGTGTCTTATCTTTCAAGGCTTGAGTCTGGGTCTCGTCGGCTCAATACCGATCTTATATCACGCTTGTCTAATGCTTTTGGATGCGATCCATCTGAGTTATTGCATGATTATACCGGCAGTGATATCGGCAAAGTTATGGGGCAACCTCGCATACCGGCAAGCGGCTATATCCCTGGCGGTCCAAGGCATATACGCAGGGTGTTTACTCCGTTTCAAAAAAATATATTCGAAAGCCGCATTGACATTCCGACATATGAGCTGTGTCGCTCAGAATCTGATCACTTGATTATGCGCGCCATGGAGGGCGAAAGCCAGTATCGTCCGGCGGAACTTGCCACTCGTAGAGATGCGATTGCCATAAAAACCAACGGTCACTTTGAACCACATTTCTGCCATAAAGCAATCGTGTATGCAGTACCAAGCACAAATATTGTGCCAGAGGCTTTGGTGATTGCGTCTCTTAAAAACGACGCGGTGCTGTTGCGTAAGGTTTGGGGAGTTTCTCCTAGCACGGTTCATTTATGTGACGTCGATAAGATGGAGCATTTTAAGAAAAGCGGGCTAAGCAAGTCTCCACCAACTGTCCATGACGCCGGTTCTTTGAATCACATTACACAAGAGCCAATCGTAGAAATAGATCGCAGTTTGGTTAAGGAAATCTTTTTAGTAGTTGGGTATTTTGATACTTCTTTACTGTAAAAGATAATTTAAAGAAAAAACACTCCCGCCCTCGTTTGAAGCGGGAGTTTTTTTATGTAACTTAAAACGACGACTCTCATATCTTAAAGGACATAAGCGCTTTCAGCTTTTGTCTATTTCTTTAACTGGAATTATCAAGACGCTTGCATTTTTGTCGCGAGGGATCCGTATAAGGTCAATTCCTATGCTAGCGCTCTTATAAAAACCTAAAATCTTATTTCACGCTATGCAGATGTAAATCGGCATACCATCTGATTAACTCTTCAGCAGGCGCTGAGCGCAATCCAGGCCCAGACATTTTACCAAGAATCGTCTGTCGACATTCATTCCACGATAAATCAATTTTGTGAGTCCATCTAAGAAGGACGCTTCTTTCGAGAGAATAGTCCAAATCACTCATCATATTAACTACTAAAACGCCGTCACTTGACAATGGGTCAGTCTCTTTAGGAAGATCAAAAGGATTGTCATATGCCAATTGAATTCCAATAATGTTACTTATTTCCTCTTCATCTTGCCAAGCTGTTTCGAAAAACTTTTGAACTATAAACTTCAATAAAAAATTATTTAAGGATAGACGATAATCTATACCATCTACACGTATCGGCAAATCACGACTTTCAAATTCTTTTAGAATTGCGCCCATGAAAGATGTAACGACCTCAATTGTATCTCGTTCTGTGGGCAAGCCGCTAATAACTGCAGTAACTGTTTCTTCAGCCATCCCTAGAACTGCATCATATCCACTAAGCAATAATGCTTTTAAGAAAGGATCTTCAAGGTATCTTGGAACAAATGAATCGAAGCGCGGCTGTAACCCAAGAACTTCACGCAAAAAATGGTTAACTTCATGACGCAGAGCATCAAAGATTTTCAACTCAGTTTCAAAGTATTTTTGAGGCGTCGCTGGATTAAGAGTTAAATACTTACAGTGTTCATTCAGACCAGAATCAAAAGTCAATCCCATACTGACCTCACATGTTGGATTGCTAAATTCAGTTGTAAAGATTATGTTTGAATTTGACGTTAAACGCCCCATCTCCGCCAATTTCAACACAGCAAGATGCAATACAAGAGTTGAACGCTCCAACGTATACGTTAATTCAGACTCTTTGATAACAGCCAAGAAATTTTGCCCATACTGTCTGCTATCTGCCAATGACATAGGGCAAAGCGCTTCTTTTTGCAATTTTTGCTCAGAAAAATCAGGCCCATATAAAACACAATCGAGCCAGCACTCATATCTAGCGTCGGCGATTAATCGCTCGTATTCCAGTATTATCGCGTCAGGCTGACCGAGCAAATCCCTGATAGGCAAACCACCAACAAGTAACTCAGGAACTTGACTTATAATCGAATCCAATATCGTTTCTGGTGTTATTACTTTAACTATCTTGCTACTTGGTCCAAATACATCAGGGACCAAGCTAGAATCAAGTACCTTAGAGTAAGTAGATAGCCCTGTTTTCAGAGGAACACCAGCAGACAAACAACTAAATAGATTGGTAGGCAAACTGAAACACGGCAGTAATAACGATTTAGGCGGCGTGCACTTTTGTACGATATCGTCAAGTCCCGCAGCTTCCAAGTTAAAAGAATATCTTGTTGCTCCGCCAAAGTCCACTGGATAGAATACGCCTTTTCTGACAAAACTATCGATTAGATCTGAATCTTTGACATATGCAAGCAAGGCGTCCATTACCAGGTGCTGAAATTCAAACACTTCCTGCTGACAGACAAGAAGGTTACTAACGTTAAGATCACACAAAACCTTATCAAGCCAGATTCGGTGATCTGGAATTTCTGGAAACTTTTCATTGAAATGCTTGAGTACAGTCTCTTTTATTCCGCTCCCCCATCGTTGCAATTCATCACTTTGTTCGGGAGTTAGCGCTTGCATAATTCGGACAACCCGCGGTCCCGTGATGCCGCCATTGTTAGCCTGAGCGATGACGATTTTCACATTATCGCCCGCTTCAAGCAGAGCCGCTTGTAGGTCTGACGGTAACGCCTCCAAGGCCTCACGAGGAGCTTGTCGATAAGGGCAGATAATGAGCGAAGAATAACAAGGCAGACAAAATAAAAACGCTAGAACAGCATACAGATTTTTCATAACCAAACACTTAACTATTCGCCGAGTCATAATCGCCAAATCGGCGTATATTGTCAAGCATTAAAATACGTCATTCATACCATAAAGGCCTGGGGGCTGTTGAGCTAGCCACTTAGCTGCTTTGACAGCGGTGCGGGCGAATATTTTGCGGTCCATGACAGTATGTTTGACCGCTAAGGTTTCCTCTTGACCCATGAGCGTTAGCTCATGTTCGCCAAAGACATTACCGCCACGTATTGAAGAAATTCCTATTTCGCCTGTTTTTTTTGAACCATAAGGATTCCTCAGCACATCTTTTAGTTGCTTGCCCAAAGCTTTTGCTACGTTTTGCCCAATCGTTAAGGCCGTTCCTGACGGAGCGTCCTTTTTACCGCGATGATGTGTTTCAACAAGCTCGACGTCATATTCTTCAATCGGCATAGTCTTAATTATAATTGGTATGAGCTTGTTGATTAAGTGAATTCCCAAACTAAAGTTAGCGCTGTAGAATACCGGTATAGATTTAGACGCTTTTTTCAACATCGATAAATCAGCAAATCCGGTTGTTCCGGTCACCAAAGGCTTTTGATATTTGACGGCGATGTTTAGCAACCTTTCAAGAGCAGACGGTGCAGAAAAATCAATTATAACATCGCTTTTAGGAACAAGTTTCTCAGGTTCAGTGTTGATTTTGATGACTTGACCATCGCGCGCCAAATGCCCCAATACGCCATGCTGGCTCGTTCCACCGATTACCGTTACGCCGACATCTGATTCTGCAAGTTCTGCCACCAACTGTCCCATTCGGCCAGTTATGCCGCTGATCATTAATTTAAGCATATGACGTACTCTTTGCCGTAGATGAAGCAAATATACAGCGTTATAAGAATTTTTTGCAAAAACTTCGTCTGTGATGTTCAGTCAGGCCAAATTTGGCGATTGCGGCCAAGTGTTTCTTGGTTCCATATCCGACGTTATGATCCCAGCCATATTCTGGAAACTGCTTGGACAACAGCTCCATGAGCGAATCTCTGTAGACTTTAGCCATGATCGAGGCCGCGGCTATGGACAAGCTTTTCCTGTCGCCGCCAACTATTGCCAAAGCCGAACAAGATACGCCGGGCGTTTTGTTTCCATCGACGATTATACTGTCGACAACGCTGCTTATGCCGCTATAGGCCCTCTGCATAGCAAGCATGGTAGCTTGCAGTATGTTCATTTGGTCTATCTCAGCAACGCAGGCAAGACCGATGGAGTATCTTAGCTGTTCTTTAGGAAGATTCGTTAACTTCTGCGATAAAGCTTCTCTGCGTTTTTTAGGCACTAGCTTAGAGTCGTTTAGCTGTGACAGTAAGGCGCAGTCCACCTTATTCGGATTAAGCCAAACTGCACAGGCTGCCACCGGGCCGGCCAAAGGACCGCGCCCAACTTCATCGACGCCGGCAACACGCCCGCCGATGCTTCGCTCTGTAAGGTAATCAGGCATATTCGGCCAAGCGTTGCTGAATCTGAAGCAAGTCGTTCCAGGCCAAAGCCTTCTGGCCGGGCGACCGAAGCAAATAGGCAGGATGAAATATCACCATTGCATCGGCTGAAAATCCACTTTTCTCAATTTTAAAGTCCAGCCACCTGCCCCGCATTTTCATTACTCCATCAACGCCGTTAAACAAAGCCTTTGCCGCAGTCCCTCCAACGCAAACGATAATCTTAGGAGCGACAAGTTCTATATGTCTGTGGACAAACGGCAAGAACATGGCAATTTCTTCGGCAGTAGGCGTTCTGTTTCCCGGCGGGCGCCAAGGGACGATATTGCTTATGTATGCATTTGCTCGGTCAAGCCCTATCGCCTTAAGCATCTTATCAAGCAATTGTCCGCTAAGTCCGACAAATGGCTTGCCTAGGCGGTCTTCATCTGCGCCTGGGGCTTCCCCTATAAGCATGATTTTTGCCGAAGGGGCGCCGTCGGAAAACACAAGGTTTTGCGCAGTTAACTTTAATGGCGAAAGCTTGAAATCCGCCAGCGTCTGCCGCAATTGGTCAAGGGTTTGGGCGCTTTTTATATCTTTTAAGTATTCGCACTGTGGCGGAGGTTTTATATGGTCAACTTTAAGGAGAACGTTTTGCGCCTCAATCAGTTCTTTAGCGCAAAGGTTATCGTTCGATACAATATCGCGAACGCCGGCGCAAAAACACCAATCCAATATTTCCTCATTTAGCCGCACGCGTTATGCCGAACTCTCATACCTTGACTTCAGCATACATCAAATGTTTTCGAAAGCATATTTACCACTTGCTTAATTCCGGCAATCGAAATGCGCTACGGTATTTAGATTGAAAGTTTTGCGCTTATATTTTTTAGCGATTCCGCATCACAATCGCCACATCGACTTCGTAAGCTTGGCCCAATCATGCCAAGCTTACAAAATCTTTGCAGATACAATTTTTTACATGCGCTACGCTTATCTTGATATACATGATATCATTGCTTGTCTACTACTGGTTGTGGCTCGGCTACTGTGGGCGGAGGGGGGGGAGAATGTTTGGCTACTAGCATAAACGCCGCTTATTGTACATTTTCTGTGAGGAGCAGGGTCGCTACCATCATTCTCTCCATCAACGCCTCCAGATGAATTGGACAAGTAGACATAGGATCCGCCAAAATTGTAGCCAAAACTGAAAGCCATTCCAATCAAACTTTCAACACAACATGCTCGGTTGTAGTCCAGCGAATTATAACGATTTCCATTGAGCATTGCCCCTTCATCGGCACTTACATAACCAGTAATATATATGCTATTATCAAAGGTTTGCTCATCTGGAGCGGCGGCAATAAACTCATTGGTGAGGCTAAGTCCCAAAGCGCCGCATATTGCTATGCGCAACAGAGCTTGCCATCCTTCATCCGTTGGCTCAATACTATTCTCCTTGAAATAGATATCTTCAAAATAAGGCGGTTGTTTGTATTGATCGTCTATACTTGCTTCCGGCATAACCACGAATCGAATATATCTATCGAATGTAGCTGCATCTGTAAGTAAATCCCATTGGCCATAAGAAAATGCGGTTAGATGGTTTTGTTTTACCCCAATACTAACTAACCATTCCATAGCAGCCGACGCTCGATAGACTCCTGTACTTAGATTGGATAATGAGTCTCCACCTGTGCCGTATCCATTTATGATTATCATGTCATTGGGATGATTTTGGATATGCTTTTTTATAGAGGCCGCCCGGCGCAACAACGCTGTAAAGTATTCGTCCATATCTAGCGTGCGCTGAGATAAGCTCTGTTGACCTAACCATTCCTCTACCATATCTATATTTAGCGGAGAAATCGCAAACTCGTCGCCTTGCACGGAAGATGGGCTGGCCGCAAGAAAGCTGCACTCTACTCTGCGGTTTCCGTCAGCAGACGCGCCAGCTTCTTCATCCCATAGTAGAATACTGCTGTTTTCGTCTAACCCAAGGTGACTTATTACATTAGACGCTCTTCTGCGTCCAAAATCAATTTCATCTATACTTAAATCAGATGAATCCATATAACCGGAAACGTAAATCAGCACACACCTGTCATTTTGGGCCATTAACTGACCGATGTATGATCTTTTGCTGAAAAGTTTTAGTCTCTGATCACCGCGTATACTACTGCTACCAGAATCAAAAAATATGTGATCGCTACGAAATTCAGCTTCACTGCAAGGCGCTACTTGGTAAGCGCGGAATACAGCACTTATATCATTCGCACTTGACAGCTCCAACGACTCGTCAACTTTCTTGATTTCAAATGATGCCTCGCGCTCATACATTTTCACCAAACTCCTCGCAGCAAGTTCACCACTTGTATATTCATTCATCTCTATATAAATATAAAGTGGTAAAGGACTTCGCTTTAAACGCCCAAGCTCCGCCAATATTAAACTAAGATCGTTGTCTGTTACACTAATGGTAGACTTGTCTTCATTTGCAAATAAACGCACGTCTTGCGATTCCGGCACAGATGACGCCGGGATTATATTATCTTGCATCCAGGTAAGAATGCTGGTGAAAGTGGAAGAGACTCCAAGCGCTGAGGCGACTCTGGTTGTCAGTCCGCTCTGGCAGCAGGATCTGGCGTTGTCGTACATGCCGTTTTTACTTCCCATGGCCGTGCCAAAGGCATTGTGTAGGGAGGCGG
>JAIRYS010000034.1 GCA_031267535.1 Holosporales bacterium
AAATAAAACGCTTAAACATTGACGGAGATCAATCGTCCGAATACAACCGCGCTAAATTGCGTTTTGGCGTTTTAATTTTTCCTTACCAGACTGAATTTTTGCAGCTGAACATCTACGCCGATCCTTAGTAAAGGAGGTATCGCTTGGCTAAAGATCCGGAAGATAGCTATTTCACATGGTACACATATCGATGAGATTCAGTATCATGCAGAAACTCAAACCCGAGTTTTTCCAAAATCTTTTTTGAGGCTAAGTTTTGTTGCACCATATTGCCGGTTATCGCCCTGATAGCCACACCATTCGGCAGTTTCATCCCTTTTCCCAACGCCTGGGGAAGCATGTGGTTCATGATTGCGCTGGCCATCTCAAACCCATATCCCTTGCCGCGGAATTCCTTAAGCACAGCATAGGATATATTAGCCCGATCCGGACGCGTACCCGTAATATACTCAAGCGCCACAAAGCCAATAAAGCTGTCGCTTGCTTTCTCATAAGCCAAATATCCCCCAAAAGGGTTTGCGCTTCCTACGCTTTTGGTCCAATTATGCAAAATAAGCTCAAATTCTTTGTCAGAAAAGCGCTCGACACGCGACAAAGTGCGCATAATCTCTGGATTTTGGAATATCTGTATCAACAATTCGCGGTCATCCTCATCGGATTGTACAAGAATCAAGCGCTTAGTCGTGATTTTTGTTTTTTGGCCCTGTACAGCGGCAAACTGAACGTCAACACCCTGAAGCGCGCTGCAATAAATTTTGCAACAGCGCCACCCGCCGACCAAAGCCGCGCCTAAAGCCAACACAGAAATAAGTTTATGCTTTTTTACATACTCAAACATGCTATAATCATCCGGTCTTTAGTAATAATATCCTAGTACAAATTTGTTACCGTATCAATAATTGGACAGTTTATGTTGATTGCTAGTTGACAATATTTTGTTTTTTTGGTATCATCATACGCAAATAAGTTTTAGCAAACCATGCAATATATCGCCGCGCTGATACTTTTGTTCTGTTCGCTGGACAGTTTTGCTGCTGCGCTAGCGCCGCTGGGATTTGACTATAGCAGGCTAGTAAGTGTCAATGTTAGAAATTTCCTTGAAACGCGCTTTTGGGATAACAATGGGCCAAAGTACGCTGACGAATTTCATAAAAGAAGCGAGGTGCACACAAGAGGTCTTGCGATGGGTGCCTTGATGGAGCTTGGATCATTAACAGCTGGAGAACAAGATGAAGTTTTTGGTTGGTTACAATCGGAATCTAGCGATGTTGCTAAAAAAGGGGCAATGGAAGCGGCGTTTGGAAGAATTCCAACTGGAATTTTTAAGTGGTCAGACGAATATAAGATTTTCGAAGCCGCGCTTGGGGGAAGATACCATCGTGTAGGAGCTATTGTAGATGACTGGAACAAGCTGCCGTTGCTAAGGAAGATAGCGTTGCTAGAACAACATAGTAAAGGTGCAGGATATACTCCTGCTATGCAAGATTACCACTTGCGTCTGAAAGAATATGCCGCGTTGGAAGATTTTGCTTTATTGCTATTTAGGCCGAAGTATGAGGATAATAGGCCTTCCTTAGCTGGCGCACGCAGGCCACAAAGGTTAGATATGCAAAAAAGCCTTGATAAGGCAAAGGCATTAGGGGCTTTGGATGAGGGCCATCTTCATACCTCCGCGACCTCTATGATCCATGAAGCCAAAGATGCCGCGGTATCGTCGTTTATCATGACAGAATTTGAATTTGCTAGAGAACACTTTATATTAGGCAATGATACGGAGATGGAGAATGCGCTTAGTACGTTTTTATCGGAGAATTTTTCAAAACGGCAAGAAGACGCATTAGTATCATCATTGTTAGATATATACTACGGGGCTGAGTTTAGTCTAAATGCGCTGACAATCACCGCCTCGTTAATGAGAAAACTTGATTCTAAAGTACGTGGGATGGACTATTCAACATCGACATACGTAGATCGTTTAGAAGCAGTCTCATCCTTGATATTGGATCGTTTACTATCTCCAGATGAACGCTCTAGTCTAGAACAAATATCCAAGGGATTAGTCTTTGCTGTTTCTGCAGCCGAGGTTTTACAATTGACGCTGGAAGGCGAGCAATTTTTGATGGGGGATCCACTGGCGATGGCGGTGATGAGGCAGGTAGACGTCGATCAAGCTAGAATACAAAACATACGACGAAATTACATAAGCCGTAAGTATTTTCTGCCAACTCGCTCCATCGGCGCTGCTCCAGCTGACAAGCTGCCGTTTGGATGGTCTTGGCGTAATGGTCTTAACGGTTACCTCGATCTTTGGTGCCCGATTCTAACTCCAGCTCCAGCTCCAGCTCTGGTAGTACCAGGTGGTGGGGGCGGGGGCGGGGGCGCAGTAGGTCCGGCAGTAGTCCCAGCTCCGGTTCCGGCAGCAGTCCCAGCTCCGGTTCCGGCAGCAGGTCTAGTAGTCCCTCCAGCTCCAGCTCCGGCAGCAGCTCTAGTCCCTCCGGCAGCTCCACCTCCACCTCCGGCGCCTGGTGAGCATGGGTATATAGCTCCTGTTCGATACGTAGACGCCCTAGCAGCAAGGAAAAAACCACCTGTAGGCGGTGGAGGCGTGCTTCCTCCTTCCTATTCATCTGGCTCGGACTGGATGAACCGCACATACAGTTCGCCTCGTGATTTTTTAAAATGGTTTCACAGTGGCGGTGAACTTGTGCCCGCCTTACCTAGGTATCCGTCCTCAGAATCAGTCCCGGAACTCGGAAACTCTCTTTCAGCTATAAAGGTAAAGGTTTCGAGTTTTGTTGATCTTTATGATCGAGGTTCGAAATCATCAGATAGTGTATTTACTGAATACGATTCGTTTGCTGCTTTAAAAAAGCAACTAGAGTCGTTTTACAAAACATATCCAGCTTCTGCTCCAAGAGCTTGGGCCATGTAGGCAGTTTATGCAGGCCGTTTGTTTCCTCCTGCTTTGACGCTTTGGCCCTTTTTCGGTTACCTAACAATTCCTGAAAAGTTGCTCTGGTCGATCTAACAGATTGTTGGAGCGGGTGAAGGGAATCGAACCCTCGTCTCAAGCTTGGGAAGCTTATGCTCTGCCATTGAGCTACACCCGCAGTTGGGGGCTTATTGAAAACCTTATGCAACGGCGCGATTCTACAAAATGCATTTGCTTGTAGCAAGCGAGTTCTCTATATTCAGCAGCGTATTCGCAAGAGTGGTTGTATAAATGCGGAACGAACATGCAATGTGGTTTTTGTTTTTTCTTACTCTGCTGTCCGGTTGCGCTTCGCATACTTCAAAAACGCCGAATTTGCGCGTATCCGAAGATAACGACCCTTATGAGAAAGCTAACAGATCGATATTTCGGTTCAATGTCATGCTGGACGACCGAGCGCTTGATCCTTTGGCCGGTTTCTACGGCAGGGTTATGCCTTCGGTTGCCAAAACCGGTATAAACAACGAAATCGCCAATCTTAAGCAACCTTTGAACTTCATCAATTATACGATTGCCGGGGACGGCTCAAGCGCGGCTCAATCAATGACGCGATTTTTCACCAATTTGTTTTTTGGTTTTTTAGGCTTAGTTGACGCTTATAAAGAGCTTAGCCCTACGCCGCCCCCGACAGGGCTTGGCTTTAATGGCGCTTTGGCCAAAAGGAAGATGAGGTCCGGACCCTATATCATGCTGCCGATTTTTGGACCGTCTTCACCCAGAGGCATTGTTGGGCTCGGATTTGATACTTTTGCAGACCCGATATATTTTGTCCCAAGACCTAAGCAAAGGATCTACTATGGCTTAGCGCGATATGCGCTGGATCAAATTGGAAGCCGCCAAAAGATTCTTCAGGCCTACAGACAAACCAAAGCCGAGGCCCTTGACTTATATGCTTTGGTAAGGTCAATATACTGGCAGAATCAAAGGAAGCTTGAAGGCGCGCCTGCCGGTGGCGGCGTTGCGGCCGACGAGGGGCCGGCTCCCTATGACGAAGATGATGATTAAATGGTGATGGCGATGATGACTAGATTGATTAGGGCTTTTGCGGTCTTGGTTTTTATGTGCGGTTGCGGCGCCTCTATGGCAGCAGAAAGCATGACTGACGAGGAAGCGAAGGGGTTTATCAATACGCTTGGGAAAGAGGCCTTTTCTGTCTTGACTAAGAAAGAAGCGTCCCACCAATCGCGCGAGGCTAAGTTCAGAGAAATTCTCGACCGAGGTTTTGACATCAAGGCGATTGGGCGCTTTTCGCTGGGTCGTTATTGGAAGGTTTTTAATAAAGAGCAGAAAGAGCGATATTTCACAACCCTGAAGGACATGTTGATTAGGTCGTATGTTGGAAAATTCGCTGACTTTCCCGGATCTACGTTCAGAATAGTGCGAGTTGATATGGGATCAGACGCGGGGGCGACCGTGCTTACGACTGTTGAGTGCCCGGGAAGCGGAAGTTATAACGTAAGCTGGAAGCTTTATAAGACCAAATCCAAAGGCGTCAGGATTACTGACGTTATCGTCGATAATATAAGCATGGGCATAACCCAGCGCTCTGAATTCAGCAGTATCATGGCCAATTTAAACGGTAACGTCGACGAGTTCATAAAGCGCCTGTCGAAAATAGGGGAAAAGTAAACTCTCCCTCGAATTTCCAAGGCGGCCTTTCAATTCTGACCGCAATGGGCAATAATCGCCCCAAATAGCTGAGTCGGAAGGAATGCGGGTCGAAACAATCGATTGCTCTTTACGCAGCGTTATAAGGATAACGCTGCCGGCGATGTTGACTTCTGCGTCCGTGAACCTAATGTACGTGATAGATCGGTTCATGTTGGCCGGGTATTCTATCGACGCCATGAACGCTTCGGTATCGGCCGGGAATTTCGTGTCGATATTTACGCTTGCATTTGTTGGAATGGCCAGCTCAGCCGAGACATTTGTCGGCCAGCACAACGGCGCGCAGCAGTACAGCAAAATCGCCGCCCCTGTATGGCAGATGATTTATCTGTCGTTGGCTTCTGTGGCGGTTACTTTCCCGCTGGCTTATTTCTCGCAACAAATCAATTTCCTGCCGCCATACTATCTGAAAGACGGCGTAGAGTATCAGCAAACGCTGATGTACTGGGCCTTTTTACCGCCGATAAAAGCCGCGTTGGCCGCGTTCTTTATCGGTCAGGGGAAAACCAGGATAATTACCGTGGCTGTTATTTTTGGCGTGATTTCGAATATAGGGCTGGATTATGTGCTTATATACGGAATCAAGGATGTCATTCCGAGGATGGGCTGTCGTGGAGCCGCGGTGGCGACTGTTATCTCGGAATTTATTCAAATTGTAACGCTGGCCTCGCTGTTTGTAAGCGCTAAGAATTGCAAGATTCATAAAACCCTGGAAAGTCGGCAATTTGACAGAAAATTATTTATCGGATGCTGTCGCATAGGCTGGCCGCTTGCTCTTGGAAACTTTATGGCGCTGCTGGCATGGTACATTTTGCAAGTTATTATGAGCTATGTCTCTAAACAGGCAGCCACGGTCTATAACGTCGGGACAAACCTTTATATCTTTTTCATTTTCCTTGGCGAGGGCGCTAATAAAGGCGTTGTTGCAATTTGCTCTAACATGATTGGGCGTGGCGACCTTGTTTCTATTGAAAAAACCCGTAAGATTTTTGTAAAGATTTCTGTGTTTTTCGGGCTGACGATTGCGATACCGCTAGCGCTGTTTCCTGAGTGTATTTTATCTATGTTGAACTGTTTGTCGGACGATATCTCAGGCTTGTACTCAGATATAAAATTGGTCACGGCTTTGGTTGCCGTCAACGTTGTGTTTGAGACTTTGTTACTTTCAACCTGGGGAATATTGACCGCAGGCGGAGATACCAAGTATGCCACAATTGCTTATCAGGCTTGTATCTGGATGCTGGTAATTTTGCCGTCAGTCGTACTTTACTGCTTTGACGCGCTTAATTCTGTACCGATAGTCTATTTGTTTATGATGGTTTGGGCGCTGACTACTTGGCTTGTTTTGCACCACAGATACCGCAGCATGAAGTGGTACAATAAGCTGGTCTAAGGCGCATGGTTTTTCCATTTGACTTAGCATGACGTTTGCAGTAAACTGCAACCAGTAGCCAGATCTTATAAGGACAAGTCGCCGTAAAGGGGCTGGTCGAGTAAGGGCGCAAGAGAGCTGACTTTAGGGTTGCCTTCATTCAGGGGCCGTAAGAAACAAAGCGGGAACTGGTTTGGTTCCCTAGGCTGTAATCTAAATCCTAGCGTTAATTCTTATGCCTTTGTTAGAAGAGGGACTGTCTGGCGGGGAGTGATTTCCCTTATGTCTGCTTAATGAAGGAGTAATTGTTATGAGCAAAATCATCGGTATAGACCTAGGCACCACTAATTCTTGTGTTGCTGTAATGGAAGGTAAAAACGCTAAGGTTCTTGAGAACTCAGAAGGCGCAAGGACAACGCCGTCAGTCGTGGCGGTCACTGATTCAGGGGAACGCCTTGTCGGCCAGCCGGCCAAGCGTCAGGCTGTGACCAATCATGAAAACACATTCTTTGGGGTTAAGCGCCTTATAGGCCGACGTCGCAGCGACAACTTAATCGCTAAATATAAAGTACCGTACAAAATTGTCGAGGGTGATAATGGCGACGCCTGGGTAGATGTGCGCGGAACAAAAACCAGCCCCAGCCAAATAAGCGCCTATGTGCTTCAGAAAATGAAAGAGACCGCCGAGAATTACTTGGGCGATAAGGTTACTCAGGCCGTTATAACTGTGCCGGCATACTTCAATGACGCTCAGCGCCAGGCGACCAAAGACGCAGGCCGCATTGCTGGCCTTGAGGTTTTGCGCATTATAAACGAACCGACCGCGGCCGCGCTGGCGTATGGCTTGGATAAGAAAGAGAGCGGGCTGATTGCGGTGTACGACCTTGGCGGAGGGACATTCGATATTTCGATACTTGAGATCGGCGACGGCGTGTTTGAGGTTAAGTCAACCAACGGCGATACAATGCTGGGCGGCGAGGACTTTGATCAATGCATCATCGACTATATCGCCGATGAGTTCAAACGCTCTGACGGCATAGATTTGCGAGGCGATAAATTGGCGTTGCAGAGGCTTAAGGAAGCGGCGGAGAAAGCTAAGATCGAACTATCCAGCGCCGCGGAAACGGAAATTAATCTGCCGTTCATCACCGCAGACGCCAGCGGGCCTAAGCATCTTAACCTTAAGCTTTCGCGCTCTAAACTTGAGTCTTTGGTCGATCATCTTATAAAGCGCAGCATAGAGCCGTGCAAAAACGCGCTTAAAGACGCCGGCGTAAACGTGAAGGATATAAAAGAGGTCATTTTGGTCGGCGGTATGACCAGAATGCCGAAAGTCATCGAGGAAGTTAAGTCGTTTTTTGGCAAAGACCCGCATCGCGGAGTGAATCCCGACGAAGTCGTTGCGGTAGGGGCTGCAATTCAAGGCGGCGTACTGCAGGGCGACGTTAAAGACGTGGTGTTGTTGGACGTCACGCCCTTGTCCTTAGGGATTGAAACGTTGGGTGGAGTGTTTACTAAGCTTATTGAGCGTAATACAACAATCCCAACCAAAAACAGCCAAGTATTCTCAACCGCAGAGGATAACCAAACCGCGGTTACTATACGCGTTTTTCAAGGCGAGCGCTCAATTGCGGCTGATAACAAGCTGTTGGGTCAGTTTGACTTAGTTGGCGTCGCCCCTGCGCCACGAGGGCTGCCTCAGATCGAAGTGACGTTCGACATTGACTCGAATGGAATCGTCCATGTTTCGGCAAAGGATAAGGCTACAAATAAAGAACAGGCAATTAAGATTCAAGCTTCTGGCGGTCTATCCGAAGAAGACATTCAGCGCATGGTAAAGGAAGCCGAAACCAACGCGGAAGAAGACAAAAAGCGTAAAGGTTTGATTGAGGTCAAAAATCAGGCCGACTCTATGATAAATGCCACAGAAAAGTCGCTGAAAGAACATGGAGACAAAGTCTCTGCTGAAGAAAAGTCGGCTATAGAATCCGCCATAGCCGACCTGAAGGGAGCGCTGGAAAGCGATGACGCCGATAAGATTACTGAGAAGTTGAATGCTTTGACCCAAGCCTCAATGAAGCTGGGCGAAGCGGTTTATAAGGCGCAGCAGGCTGAGGCTGCCACCAATCAACAAACAGGCGGTGAAACGTCGCCTGAGGCTAAACCAGAAGAGCCTAAGGGGAAGGTCGTTGAGGCTGACTTTGAGGAAGTGAAGCCTGAGAAAGAGGACAACTAAACTTGCCACGGGGCGTGGTATGCTTAACGCTGCCATGCCCTTAGGCTAAGGCGCAACTTTATGGCAAAAAGTTATTACGATACCCTGGGGGTTAGTCGTACCGCTTCGCAAGAAGAGCTTAAAAAAGCTTATCGTAAACTAGCGATGCAGTATCACCCCGACCGCAATGCCGGCAACAAGCAGGCTGAACAAAAGTTCAAGGAAATAAACGAAGCCTACAGCGTTCTTCAGGACGAACAGAAACGCTCTGTTTATGATCAACTGGGTCATGAAAACTATACCAATCAGGCCCAAAGCGGAGGTGGAGGCGGATTCTATCAAAGTTCCGGCTTTGATCAGGGATCGCCGTTTGGCGATATTTTTGAAAATATATTTGATTTTATGGGCAGCGGCGCGACGTCTGGCGGACGCAGATCGCCTGACGGTTCTGGTGCCAGAGGAGCGGATTTGCGATATGACGCTAACCTAACCTTGGAAGAAGCATTTAAAGGCAAAAAAATAAACATCAAGACAGATACCTACGGCAGGTGTGAAGACTGCGGCGGCAAGGGCTCGGAAGGCGGAAAACCTCCCGTTTCTTGCCAGGCTTGTAGCGGCCGAGGGGTAATCAGAACGTCTCAGGGCTTTTTTTCCATCGAACGCACTTGCGGCCAGTGCGGCGGGTCTGGATACACCATTAAAACGCCTTGTTCAAAATGCCGCGGATCTGGCCGGATCCGCAAATCCAGCGAACTAGCCGTATCGATTCCGGCCGGCATAGAAGAGGGTGTATGTATAAAGGTCTCTGGCAAAGGCGAAGCCGGCGTCCGTGGCGGTATAGAAGGCAATCTTTACGTATACATTCATGTAAAACCGCATAAATTCTTTCAGCGCGATGGCAACGACCTGCACTGCAGTGTACCAATCGCCATGACCACAGCTGCGTTGGGAGGAAACGTCGAGGTTCCCATAATAGACGGCGCTCAGGCAAATTTATCCATACCTGCGGGGACGCAGAATGGCGCCGCCCTCCGTCTGCGCGGCAAGGGTATGTCGAGCGTCAATAAAACTCTCCGCGGCGATTTTTTTGTTCACATCAAGGTCGAAACGCCTGTTAACCTGTCAGTCAAGCAAAAAGAGCTTTTGGCAGAGTTTGACAAGACCTGCATTCAATCCCAAACTCATCCGGAGAGCTTTAGCTTTTTCTCCAAGCTAAAAAACATCTGGCAAGATATCAAGAAAGAGTCAGATAAGAGCAATTGCTAATCTGGCGTCAATAGATCGTCGTAGTACTTATTAAGCGTACGCTTAACAACAAACCACAAAATACACAGGCGCATGTTTTTGTCTTATTTGACAATATATAGGATATGTGATATATTCAATTTGATTTAATTAAAAGGAGTATTTATGTATTTTAACAATAAACTTTGTATTACTGTATGTTGCGCGTGTGGATTGTCGACAGGTCATACTGCTCTTCCGCCAATAAGGGCTTTGCTTGATGGGGCTCCGATTTATCCAATAGATTTTTATCAACCGGTTCTACCGCCAGCGCAAACAGAACTCAGCGCGGAGCTTCTAAAACAGAGAAACGTTAACAGAGAACAACACGAAAAGTATAAATTGAGACATCCGCATTATGAAAAAAATAAAGCCGCCGAGAGGCTTAATGATTTTAATCTTGGGGAAAGTCCTGCTTACGCAGCATTAAAAGATCGTTTTGGTGAAAGGGTTACTAGGAAAAAAATGCTATCCATTGCGCAGATTTTGTCTGGGGGGCTAAGAATAGCTATTGACAGAGAAGCCAAGCGCAGAAGAGACGTCATGATCAAGTGGTTTGATGAGAATTGGGCCGCAATAGAGCCCCATTTAGATAAAATAACTTTGCCGGAATAATACAGGCGCCTAACACACACCCAGCGCCTGCCTGCTCCAACAGTCAAATATAGATCAAATCTTCCTTTAAACGACATTAACGCCTTGGATTAAGTAACTGTCACCTCACTTTAGTCTCGATCCATTCGCATAAAATCATCCGATTCTCTACAATTAGCCGACAAACCACTACATAGCTTGATCAACTAGCACATAAAAATAGATAAATTTGCAATACTAAACTCATATCCTTTTGTCTCTGGTATTTTAATACTAACGTTGCAAAGATATTTATTTCCCCCCGATCGTTTGTTCAGGTGCGTGTGTTATGCCTTGCGTATTTAATGATTTTCACGCAATTTTAATTAATTTTTTATGAAGTGTGTTATGATAACAACGTTTGGGCTGGAAAACTGAGTTTGGAGGCGTTTTTATGCTTATAGTTTGTTAAATCGGCCTTGACGTTGCTGTGAGATATAGAGCAGAGTGCGCTTGGTGTTTGTTAGAGGATGTTTATGAATAAGAATGAACTGGTGGCTTTTATAGCCAATGATGCTGATATTACTAAGACTGATGCGACTAAGGCTGTGGATTCTTTTGTGAAGGCGGTTGGCAGCGCTTTGAAGAAGAATGACGAGGTTCGCTTGGTTGGATTTGGAAGTTTTTACATATCCAAGCGTAAGGCGACGCAAGGTCGTAATCCACGTACTGGAGCAGCTATTAAGATTCCAGCGGCGAAGCTTCCTAAATTTAGGGCTGGCAAGTCTTTGAAAGACACAGTGGCCTGAGCGATTATTTTTTAAAGAACGGACAATTGCTAAAGCAGCTTTGTCCGTTCTTTGTTATTAGGTGAAGGGGAGGAGCTTGATGAAATCTGACAGTGCAAAGAAAGAGCGTTGCAGCAGTCATTAAGGGTTTATGCTGATGTATCGCTGAATTTTTTACTTAACTTGCCCAGATGTTTAGAGAGCTGCGATGCTTTATCCATTGGATTCATGTTTTTCTCCATTAATAAAACTGTTTTAAATTGATAGAATTTGCCTGATGTAGGAATATATCCATCGAGGAGGCCACTGAGGCCTCTAAGTTGCTTTATTAAAGGCATATTACTGAGCTTTTTACCCAATTTATTTGGATATTCGGATAACTGCGTTGACGCTTTATTGTATCCATCGAGGAAGCCCTCTCGGCTTCCGAGCCTTGCGTCAGCAAGCCCAAACTGAGCAAAGCTCAAAGGTTACTCTGCTTGTCGTGGAAGGAGGACGGAAAGGCAAGAGATCAACAGCAGGTCAAAGCTAAAACCTCGAGGCCCTCTGCTGCGGCAAAGTTCAATGATACGCCGCTGAAGCGACGGCTCGGAGGTCGAAAGGACCTTCTCGGCAGATATCGTTACTGTAGCAAATGGAACAGGAAGGCGCTGTAGGGTTGGAATTAGAGCTAGGCCATAGAAGAATAATTTGCACAACCGTATTCTGGTGGATCGTTGTTTATTTCGATGTTGAAAAATAGTAGCCTACACAACAGACGTAGAAGCAGAAGCGGTTGTTATGTATCATGTACAGTCTGTCTTTCATAAAATTACAGATATTTCCGGCGAATTATCCGATGCTGCGGCAATGTTAACCGCAATAAATTTAACATCAATCGGCGGCTGCAGCCAATTCATGTGGGGGCTTACAGTTTTTGTACTTGCGTGTTTTGTTGGGTATTACGTGGTTTGGCGAGTCACGCCCGCACTTCATGCGCCGCTTATGGCAGTTACCAACGCAATCTCCAGCGTTATAATAGTTGGCGCAATACTGGCCGCAGGTCAGGCAGAATCCACTTTTGCAAAAACTGTAGGCTTTTTGGCTACTGTCCTGGTATCTGTGAATATTTTTGGAGGATTTCTGGTAACCAAACGAATGCTTGCTATGTTTCAGAAAAAGGACAAATAAAGAGGAACTGAGACATGTCTGAAAACTTTAGCGCCTTTTTATACTTAACAGCCGCAGTGTTCTTCATCCTGGCTTTAAGAGGGTTGTCATCGGCGAAAACCTCAATCAAAGGCAATGTCTTTGGCATTATCGGCATGGGCGTTGCAATTGTCGCAGCTTTTGCTATGCCAAAAGTCTCTAGCTACGCCCTTACAATAACCGGCATAATCGTAGGGGGGGCAATCGGAGCGCTTGTCGCCAAGAAAATAGATATGACCGCTTTGCCTCAACTGGTTGCGGCATTTCACAGTTTGGTAGGACTAGCCGCGGTCCTGGTTGCGGCTGGGGCTATGAGCGCCCCTATATCATTCAAGATTGGTACGCTTGGGCACATAATGCGCGGAAGTTTGGTAGAAATTGGCCTTGGAACAGCTATCGGCGCAGTTACCTTTACCGGCTCTGTTGTTGCGTTTTTGAAGCTTCAGGGATTGATTGGCTCAAAACCATTGATGCTTCCAAATCGTCATCTAATCAATGTTTCGCTTGGGGCCTTGATTTTGTTTGCTTTGGTTCTGTTCGTCTTTACAGAGGGGCATTTTTTCTTTTGGGTATTGGCGTCAGCCTCATTTGCGCTGGGACTCCTTATGATACTTCCGGTTGGCGGGGCAGACATGCCTGTAATTGTATCAATGCTTAACTCATATTCAGGCTGGGCAGCATCAGGCATTGGTTTTACCCTTAACAACACATTGCTTATCGTAACAGGCGCTCTGGTAGGAGCTTCTGGCGCTATTCTGAGCTATATAATGTGTAAAGCCATGAATCGATCCATCATCAACGTTATCGTAGGCGGATTCGGAAATTCTGACGCATTTGAGGATAAAGCAGGCTCCGCTGACGAACAACGTTCTGTAAAACAGGGAAGCCCGGAGGATGCGGCTTTTGTTATGAAAAACTGTTCATCGTTGGTGATCGTGCCGGGCTACGGCATGGCCGTAGCACAAGCTCAGCACGCTTTGCGTGAAATGTGTAATATACTTAAGAATAATGGAGTTAAAGTTCGGTATGCTATTCATCCGGTCGCCGGACGTATGCCGGGGCATATGAACGTACTTCTTGCTGAAGCAAACGTTCCTTATGACGATGTGTTAGAGCTTGAGGATATTAATCGAGATTTCCCCTCGACCGACGTGGCGTTTGTGATTGGCGCCAATGACGTCACGAATCCGGCCGCCAAGAACAATCCGCAAAGCCCCATATACGGCATGCCCATTTTGGAAGTTGAGCAAGCCAAGACAGTATTCTTTATAAAGCGTTCTATGGCTGCCGGTTATGCAGGTATTGATAACGAGTTGTTTTTCCGTGACAATACAATGATGCTGTTCGGGGACGCCAAAAAAGTAACGGAAGAGATAGTAAAAGCCTTGGAGAGTTAGTGGTTTAGAAGATATTTCAATGAAAAATATTATGGACATTTACGACCTTATTGTAATTGGCGGCGGCCCGGGCGGGTATGTTGCCGCCATCAGGGCTGCACAGCTAGGGAAAAAAGTGGCTCTTGTCGAGGAAAAGCATCTAGGCGGCGTTTGTTTGAACTGGGGATGCGTTCCAACCAAGGCCTTGCTTAGGTCGGCTGAATTGAAACATATGGCAGATCATGCAGAAAGTTTTGGCTTCAACCGAATGCAAGCTACGTTTGATATAAAAAAGATTGTGGCAAGATCGCGAGCAGTAGCAGATAAGCTTGCGCATGGGGTTAAAAACCTACTTAGAAAAAATAAAGTTGTCGTGCTTGACGGACGCGGAGTCCTGAAGTCCCCGACAAGCGTAGAAGTAACGGACAAAAGCGGCAATAAAAGCTTATGCGAAGCAAAAAGGTTGATTTTGGCAACTGGGGCTAGGCCCAGAATCATCCCGGGATTGGAGCCCGACGGCAAGTTTGTGTGGACTTCGCGCGAGGCAATGGCGCCGGAAGAATTTCCTCAAAAGATTCTTGTAATAGGGTCTGGCGCCATAGGCGTTGAGTTTGCCAGCTTCTATCACCTTATGGGCAGCCAAGTTACCATTGTAGAGATGCAAGATCGCATTCTTTTAACTGAAGACGATGAAATCGCTAAGATGGCCCATAAGTCCTTAGAAAAGCAAGGAATCAAGATATTCACCAAAGCAACGGCAAATATAACAAGCAAAAACGCCAAGAACGTTAAGGTTCTAATTAAATGCGCAGATACATCTCAAGAGAATGTTTTCGACCGAATAATAGTCGCCGCTGGGGTTGTCGCCAACCTGGACGGAATCGGTATTGAAAATACAAAAATCAAAGTTGAAAACGGCCGAGTCGCAGTTAACGAGTTCAATCTGACCGACGAGCCGGGTATTTACGCCATTGGAGACATAGTAAGCGCCCCTTGGTTAGCTCATAAAGCTAGCCGAGAAGGCGTTATCGCAGCAGAGCATGCATTTGACGCTTTACATGTTCGCCCGCTTAATCGCAGCGCCGTTCCGGGCTGTATATACAGTATTCCCCAAATCGCTAGTGTTGGATTGACCGAAAAAGCGGCTAAGGAACAATACGGCGAGGTTAATGTAGGTCGATTCCCTTACTTAGGTAATGGGAAAGCCATTGCCATGGGTGAAGAGGAAGGCTTAATCAAAACGGTTTTTGACAAAAAAACCGGAGAGCTGCTCGGAGCGCATTTGATTGGCTCAGAGGTAACTGAGTTGATACAAGGGTTTGTGATGGCCAAGGCGTCTGAGGCCACAGACGCTGAGTTTATTGAGGCGATTTTTCCTCACCCAACTCTTTCTGAGATGATGCATGAGTCGGTACTGGATTCATATGGCCAGGCGATACACATTTGATGTTTGATTGCCGTAATTTTTGTTCATCTTCTCGCGTCAGAAAAGCTCAGATTTAGAACCCGCGTGCATTCAAGTAATACAGAAATTATCGCATAAATATTTTAGTATAATGTCGCCTCTTGTCAGCGGCAGTTCTTGATTTAGGTTTACAACTAACAAAGAGTAATTCGGCGAAAGTTTATACTGCCTGCGTTTTGTTTTGTCGTCCCCCCCCATTCAAAAATGCCACGCTTGCCCGCTAGCTAACCAATTGGCAAAAACATTTAACATATTAAAAAAAATCTATTGCTAAATTGACATTAGTTTGATACCATCGCGCCATTAGCATTGTCCGTTATTAAAGGAGAAATTATGAAAAGCGTTATGATGATGGCAACGGCGGTAACTGCGTTGCTTACCACTGAAATCGCAGATTGCAGTCGTAGAACAGGGGGAGATG